>JAKARG010000407.1 GCA_021819345.1 Actinomycetes bacterium
AAGCGTTCCAGGCCGGAGGCTTTCAGTCGGCGGATGTGGTCTTCGACATGGGCGTGGGCTCGCATGTCGGCGTCCGAGACGGCGGGGTCGCCTCCTTGGTCGCTCGGAGCGCAGCTGCAACGCCGCCCGTGGGGCCACCCGCAGTACGACCGCCGGGCGGTGCGCCAACTCGACGCAAAACGTCGAGTTCTAGCTGCCCCAGCCCAGCTCGGTCGCCAATCGGATCTCGACACCCTCGCCCAGGACCCGCCGGCACATCGCACCGACCGCAGCGGCGCTGACCGGCTCCTGGAAGGAACCTCCCGGTCGGGCGAGAGACTGGAACAGCACCATCCCACCGTAGACCTCCCCGAGCAAGGCAGCCGGCGCTCACCAGCTCGGCCAACAGCCTTTCATCCCTACGGGCCAGACCGGAGTCGCGGCCCCAAACCGGCCCTCGGAGGCCGGCCGACCCAGACCAACGGCGCCTTGAGCTCTCCTGGAGGCGTGCCAGCTCTCCGGCGACGCTCGGCACCGAGCTGCATTCCGGCCCCGACCCCTCTACGTGAACGCAGATCGACACGTCAGGACGCCGATGAGCCCTGGCCAGACACGGGAGCAAACGGCACGTATGGAGCGGGCTGGAGTGGCCGGCCGCTCGTGTTGTCGGGAAGGCCGGACCGCCTTGCGGACGGCGGCGCACTTCTCGGTCGGTGTTTCCGGCTCACTGTCAGCAGGCCAGGAGGCCAGCACGCACACTGTCCCAGACACAGGGTTGGGCGGCGGCGAGGAGGCCCTCGGCGGTGGCGGTCGGTCGGTAGGCGCTGGCGTCAAGGCGGCGGGCGACTCCGCCGGCCTCTTGCAGCAATAGGACCCCGGCAGCGTGGTCCCACGGCAGGGTGCGCCAGAACAGCACGAAGTCCTGGCCGCCGTCGACCACGGCGGGGTACTCGAACCCGGCGCAGCGCCTCCCGGCGGTGACCGCTGCGAAGCGTTCCCGGCCGGCGTCGACGGCTGCGGAGACGCTCGGGGGCAGGAAGCGGGCGAGGACCGCTCCTCGCAGCCCCGCCGGTGGTTGGCCGCGGGGCGTGACGGTGACGGCCGCGCCGTTGCGGGTCGCTCCGCCGCCGGCCTCGGCGGTGTACATCGTCTGGGAGGTCGGCTGCCAGATCCACGAGGCCACTGTCCGGCCCTCCTCGCACAGGGCGACCATCACCGCCCAGTCGGGTCTGCCTTCGACGAAGTTGGCGGTCCCGTCGAGCGGATCGATCAGCCATGCCTGGGCGGACCAGAGGCTTTCCAACAGCGTCGGGTCTGTTGCGCACGCCTCCTCGCCGACGACGGCGGCTGCGGGCAGCAGGTCGGTCAACCTTCGGGTGAGCAGCCGTTCAGCGTCGACGTCGGCGACGGTGACCAGCTCCCCGGCTGCCTTGGAGCGCACCTCCGTCGGCGACAACGCCGCGAAGCGCGGTTCGATCACTTCCGCGCTGGTCTCCCGGATGGCGTCGCCGACCCGATCCACCAGATCTCGGCCCCAACGGGGCCCCGTCCTGCTCATCCCACCACTTTTACCGACCAGCCCGGCGGCCGCCGAGGTCACCCATCCGCAACGACTGGGCTAAGAGCCCAGATGGGGCGCGGCACTTCAGGTCTCCGACCGGCGGGAAGGATGTAGCCATGAGCGGAGCGCGAGACGCCCAGCGGCCACCCGGCGACGGCCGCGTGCGAGCGGTTGCGTGCTGCGCCGCCGAAGTGGTCGGTTGCACCGAAGGCGCCGTCGATCTCGTCGAACGCTTCTTGCAGGGCAACCGCCACGCGGTCTACCGGGCGAGCTTCGCCGAGGGCACCGCGGACGTGGTCGTCCGGCTGTCACTCACCGACGACCCGTCCGAGCGGGACCACGCAGCCCGTGAGGCTGAGGTGCTCGCCGCGGTCGGCCCGCCAGCCGCGCCGGAGCTCCTCGACGTCCGGATCACCAGCAGGCGCTTCGCAGCCCCGGTACTCTGCACCCGCTTCGTCACTGGCGACGACACGCCCATCGCAGTAGCGCCAGGCCAGTGCCAAAACGCGCTCGGGGCGGTCGTCGCGGGGGTGCACGACACCGACCTCGCTCGACTCCCAACATGGCCGACCCCCGACGGAGGTGTCGAGGCGTACGCCCGAGCACGCCTCGGCCGGGCGCTCGACAGGCACGCGAACACCCCGAGGACGCTCCCGACTGCGCTACAACACCGCCTCGACACTGCTGCAGCCCGTGCTGCCAGCCGCTCGCGCCGCCGTCAGCCCGGATCTCTTCGACGACAACTCCCTCAGGCTCCTTCACGCCGACCTCGGGCCGGGCAACGTCGTGCGGGGAGCTTCGCCCGTGCTGATCGACTGGGAGTATGCCCGCATCGGCGACCCCGCAGACGAGATCGCCTATCTCTTCGACCAAAACGGCCTCGACGCTCCGCAGCGCGACGTGTTCTTCCACGGCTACCGGGCAGATGACGGCATCGGAGCCCGGGTCGCCTGGTGGGAGCCAGTCACCCTGATCGGCTCCCTGCTGTGGCGGGTCGACTGGTGGCTGCGCCGCGCCCAGGCCGACGCCGCCGGCCGCAGAGACCCGTCAGCGGAGCGGGAAGCCATCTACTACCTCGACCACGGCGCCAGACGCCTTGACCGGCTCGAGCAGCTCATCGACGCCTGAGAACCGGTCGGTGAACTTCGGGATCCGGCTGCCGCCATTCCCTCCCCGAGCGGGCGCCGAGATCGACGAGCCCGAACGACAGCCGCCCCTCGCCAACCCCCTGGCGCAGATCGGCGTGCGTCGGGGGCGGCTGAATCGCATCTGGCGGCTCCTCGGCCACACCCACGAGACGGGACACACCTCTCCATTTACGCGCAATAATGGAAATGGTACCGTGGAGGCATGATGTCAACAACGCAGGCGGTCTGGCGGGAGCTGCTGGCCGCCCCCGGCTCCGGTCGGCGGCGTTGGCAATCGGTGAGCAGGCTGGCCGGGAAGCTGGGGGTGCCGGTATCGACTGCGCATCGGGCGCTGGGGCATCCGGCGGAGGTCGGAGCGGTGGAGATGTCCCCGATAGAGGGGTTGGTGCTGCTCGACCCCAACGTCTGCTGCTGCTGTTCGCGGCCCACCGTCACCTGCGACGCGACATCGGCGGGCAGGCACGTCTCGCCGCTCCTGTCGCCTCGGTCGAGGCCGCCATCTACGCTCAACCCGGCTGTGTGCTCAGCGGCTTCGGCGCGGCCGTCGCCCACGTCGGAGGCAACCGGGTCGCGGACTACCAGTCGGTACTTGTCTACGGCGACCCGGAGCTCAAAGGGTTCGAGCTGGCTGGATCCGAGGAGGGGACCGAGGTGCTGATTGCCGTGGGAGACCCGTGGGTGGGCCGGCACGGTCTGGTGACCACCTACGCCCAGGCCTGGGCTGACCTGCTCTGCCTGCCGGGCTGGCAAGCCGCACGCTTCGTCGATGAGCTCAACGCTCTAACCCCGATCATTCGTCGCTTACGTGGTGAGGCTCGGATGGTGGCGGCGGGGCGGTCGTGGAGCCGTCCGGGTGAGAGGATCGACGTTGCTCGATGTTGGCCGAGCGGG
>JAKARG010000408.1 GCA_021819345.1 Actinomycetes bacterium
CGCGACGAGATGTGGCCCGTGAGCTGCGGTTCCGCGGCGACCGGCCTGTCGATCTCGGCGTCCGAGGCGGTCTTGCGTGTGCATGCACAGGGCATGCGTACGCACTGCCCTGCTCAACGAGTCTCCTGTGGAAGCGCGCCGATTTGAGCGGCGAGGGGCCGGGCCGTCAGTTCCAGGCTGTCGCGGATAACGCCCCATGACCGGGCAGTCCTCCGGGCGGGTCTTGTGGGACCGGCGGGAACCAGGGCGCATCTGGTTCCGACGATGTCCGTCCGCTGGCGCTTCCCCCTGCGGTGCGGCACCCCGAGTAACGTGAGCTTCGACGGCTACCGGCATCGGGTTCGGAGCCGGCGGCTTCCCTGTGCTCCTCCTCACGTGATGGCCGGGTGGGCGTAGAGGCCGCCGAGCTTGTCGTCGTTGAGCAGTATATAGATGCGGGTGATCTTGTCGTCGTGCTGCTCGCCGGTGAGGACGAGGGGCATGGCGCCGTCGATCTCGACGACGAGGGCGGCTGCTCCGTTGATGGTCGCTTCTTGGAGGGCGGTCACCTCACCGCGGCGGGCGAGGTTGATGGCGAGGCGAGCCACTCGGTCCGCTCCGACGACGGGGTGGCGTGCGGCATGGTGGTCGGGACCGCCGTCGCTTATGAGCACGACGTCGGCGTCGAGCAGCTCCAAGGTGCTTTCGAGGTCGCCGGTGCTGACGGCCGTCAGGAGCCTGCGCAAAAGGCCGGGGTCGAGGTGCTGTGGTGGTGCGGGGCGTTCTTCGCGCAGCCGGCGCCGCGCCCGGGTGGCGATTTGGCGGCAGGCCGCTTCGCTTTTGTCGACAGCTGTGGCGATGAGCGCGTAGGGCTCGCCGAACACCTCGGCGAGTAGCCACACCGCCCGTTCGGTTGGGCTCAAGCGGTCGAGCAGCATCAAGAACCCGAGAGTGAGGGACTCGGCCATCTCGGCGTGGTCCTCTGGGGTGTGCTCGAGCGCGACCGGTTCAGGGAGCCACGGCCCGACGTAGCGCTCGCGTCGCCGGGCGATCGTCCGGGCCCGGTCGAGGGCCAAGCGGGTGGTGACGGTCGTGAGGTAGGCGGCAGGACGATCGATCGTCTCGTGATCGACCCCTTGCCAGCGGATCCAGGCTTCTTGGACGACGTCCTCGGCATCGGCGTAGCTCGAGAGGATGCGGTAGGCGAGGCCAAGCAGCCGGGGCCGCTCGGCGGCAAAGACCTCCTGCGTATCCTTCATCGCCCCACCATGGCACCGTCGCTGGCCCGCTGGCGCTGCGCATGCTCGACCGCGGCTCGCCCGGCGGCTTCCCCGCTGGCGAGGGAGGCGTCGGCGAGGAGGCCTACCGGACCGACCCAGTCGCCGGCTATGAACACGCCCGCCGTCCCGGTTGCGTCGATGGCGGGTCGCCCACCAAGCCCCGAGCCTGGGCGTGGCAGGGCGTGGCACACCGTCATTTCGTGCAAGAAGCGTTGGGTGATGACATCCGCGTCGGAGATTCCGCACCGCAGGGCGAGGGCCCACAGCTGGGCTCTGTCCTCGGTGGAGGCCCGCACGCCGTAGCGCATGACGTGGACGACCGCTCCGCCGGGGGGAGCGAGCTGCGCTTTCGGGCTGTGGGTGGACAGATAAAGCGGCTGGTCGAGGCCGTAGGCGACCATGGTCGCAGGCACTCGCCGCAGTCCGAGGTCGAGGCAGGCAGCGGTCGCTGGCGCACCGAGCTTCCAGGCGGGGCGATGGGGGAGCAGCGCTCGTGCTGCTGCGGGGCTTCCGGTGGCGACCACGACCGAGGCGGCCCGCAGGGCCCTAGTCGGCGTGCGCAACTCGAAGGTACCATCCGCCCTGGCCTCAAGCTCCGTCGCCCGCTCGCCTTCGAGCAGCCTCACCCCGCCAGACGTTGCGACGGCTTCCAGGCCGTCGACGAGGGACTGCCACCCGCCGTCGAGATAGATGACCCCTTGGAGGGCGAGCTTGAGCTGGGCGACGGCGGCATCGGCAGAGACGAGGTCGAGGTCCCCGGCGTAGGTCGCGACGCGCGTGAGCGCCGAGATCACTCCAGCCCCCCGGGTGGTGAGGCCGAGCGAGGCGATCCACTCCGCGGCAGTCATCGTGGCAAACGAGCCTGGCTCAAGCTTTGGGACCCTCCCGAGCAGCCGAGCGAAGCGGGCCTTGTCGGCTAGGCCGAGAACCGGCGAACGGAGCAGCGACCCGGCCGAGGTAGGAAGCCGAGCGAGTTTGCCCGTCGCCTCTGTGTACCCCAAGACAACCGGATGGGGAGGCGACCCGCTGAAGTGGACGCCGAGCCGGCCGAGCACGTCGGCGCCAGCTCCGGCTCGGTAGAGGGCGTGAGGCCCCTGGTTCAAGACGAACCCTTCCCGCACATCGCTTCGCGCCCGGCCCCCCGCCGCGCGCACGTCGCAGAGCACGACCGACGCTCCACTTCGCGCCGCCACTGCGGCCGCCACAAGGCCGGCAAGCCCTGCTCCTACGACTACCACCTCGACATCGCGCCTCTCGCCCACGGGCACCTCCTCGAACTCGTCTCGACAAGTTGACGCCGACGCCCGCCATGCTGTGACACCCGAACAGCTTGGGGCGTCCACCGCATCGACCCGGCTGTCGAGGTGTCGTAGCAGGCGGGCGGCGCTGTGGGTGCCTGAGGCGAGCCTGGCCCGTTCGCTCGGCGCGGCTTGCATGGTTGCTGCGGTGAACTGCTGGGTGGTGCCCCGCAGCTTCGGACGACTGAGCGTGAGCGGCCCGGCCGTGGTCTTGATCGTGAGCGGGCGGTAACCGTTCGTCGAACCCTCCCGGGCGTCGTCGGCGCTCGCCGACCTCGGGTAGCGGTCCCGGCCCAAGAACTCGGTCACCTCGGCCCCTAAGGCACACTGGAGCAACAGGCGAGCCCCCAGGCGGGCGACGGGCAAGTTCAGTCGCACCGACCACGCGGCGTGCGGCGTCTCGCTCAACGATCGTGCTGCGGCTTGGCCATGACCGGAAGGAGGGGGGATCCGGGGTTCCTTCGCCGCTGGAGCTCATCAGCGGCGCCGTCCACGGTCTCACCACGGGGCGGAGCGTGGCTCTTCCATCTCGACCGGGACTCAAACATCCCCGGTTATCGCGATTCATCCTTGACCCTGACGTAACGTTAGGCTTTAGCGTGACGATCGCCGGCGCGACCGCGACGGTAGAAGTGAAAGTGACTGGTCATGACCGCACACGATGCCAAGGTCTGGAAGGTCGGCCAGTTGGCGGCCGAGACGGGGCTGACGGTACGGGCGTTGCACCACTACGACCATCTCGGTCTGGTGAGTCCCTCGGCACGCAGCGCAGCCGGGTACCGGCTGTACGTGGAGGCCGACGTCGAGCGGCTCTATCAGGTGCTGGCGTTACGCCAGCTGGGGTTGCCGCTCGACGCGATCGGCGAGGTCCTCGACGGGGCGTCGTCGATCGAAGGTCTGCTCGAATCCCACCGGGCCTACCTGGACCGACAGATGGTCGCCATCCGCACCCTGCGGGCGCAGCTGAGCAGCGTGGCTGATGCTTCGAAGGGCGACGAGGCGGTCTCGGTCACC
>JAKARG010000409.1 GCA_021819345.1 Actinomycetes bacterium
CTGTGGGTTCCCGGCGTGGCGTCCCAGCGCCACCGCCAGAGCCGCCAGGTGTCGACCGAGTCGACCGCCGCGAGGGTGGCGTCGTGCCACGGGCCCTGGTCGACCGCCACTTGGACCCGGCTGATGCCGATCCCCGGGTGCCATGCGGAGCCGGCGACGTCGACCACTCCCGCAGAGAGCGAGGCGAAGGACCCTGGCGTGTCGATCTTCGACTCGAGGTGGATCGCCCCGCGCTCGTCGTAGCCGCGCTCGACCCAGTAGGCGGACTTGGCGGCGTAGGTGGTGACCTCCATGTCGACCAGCCACTTGCAGGCCGACGCGTAGCCGTAGAAGCCGGGGACCACCGCCCTCACCGGGAAGCCGTGCTCGAAGGGGAGCGGCTCGCCGTTCATCCCCACTGCCAGCATGGCGGCGTCACTGCTACCGGCGGCTCGCAGGTCGGCGCCGATGGTCATCCCGTCCGAGGAGGTCATGAAGAGCTGGTCGGCACCGGGGTGGACCACGGCCCGCTCGAGCAGGTGGCGGATCGGCACGCCGAGCCAGCGGGCGTTGCCGAGGTAGGGGCCACCGACAGGGTCGCTCACGCAGACCAAGGTGACGGTCCGCTCGACCATCGGCATGGCGAGCAGCTCGTCGAAGCCGATCTCGAAGGGGTGCTCGACGTCTCCGTGGACGCGGAGCCGATAGTCGCTCGTGGAGAGCTGCGGGACGACCAGGGCGGTGTCGACCCGGTAGAAGCGGTCGTTGGGGGTGATGTAGGAGTCGAGGCCGGGAACGTCGAAGCCGGTGCCCGCAACCGCCGGCGTCGAGCTGGTCGGGCGGGGCAGCACCACGGCGGCGCGCGCCGCAACTGCGCTGTAGGCGCGAGCGAGCGCCGTTCGACCCGCGATCAAGGTGGCGGCCCCGAGCACTGCCATGCCACCAGTCAGGGTCAGGAACCTCCGCCGGGACGGATCGCCTGGCGAACCGAGCGGCGCGGGGGCGCTTCTCGCCGTCTCGGTGGTCGGCCCGGGCGCTGCGGTGAGCAGCAAGTAGGCCGCCATCGCAGCCACACCTCCGACGAGCGCCGGCACCGCTCGGAGCGGGCCCGCAGAGGCCTGAGCAAGGGCTGCCGCGGCTGCCACCGCGGATAGCAGTACGAGGCCCCCGATGGCTACCCGCCGGCGGCCGAGCGCCCCGACGCCGACGCCGAGGACCACGAGCACCGAGTCCACGCCGACGAGCAACGCCGTCTTGTCGTGCTCTCCGAAGGTGCGGATCGCAAAATGCTCGAGCCACAAAGGAACGTGGGCGACGAGGAGCTGGCCGATGGCGATGGTCGGTGCCGACGAAGGCCCGGAGACGAGGGCGACCAACTGCGCCACCCCCGAGAACACGAGCAGCGTCACGGCGCCGGCGATCCCGCCGAGCACCCGGTGCCCTCTTCGCTGCGCTCCGGCTCCGGTCACATGCGGTCTTCGTCGCCGGGCCACCTTGCGGATGGCGAAAGCTCAGGGCTCCCGAGCTCTGCTCACCAACCGGGGCGTCGGAGGCCCGGCCCGGGTCGGCCTACTCGACGCCAGCCAAGCGCGCCGGACCCGCAGCGTCGGCCACCCCCAGAGACCAGCGGCAGCGTGCCCCCGCTCAGGAACCGGGTCGGACGCTACCGAGGTCGGGCGCTACCGAGATCGCGCGCTACCGAGGTCGCGCGCTGCCGAGATCGGCCGCCGGTACCTGCCCCGAGCCGTGCCCGGGGTCATGGAGCCAGCAGCGCGCCGTCCGGCCCGGCGAGACCTCGATGGCCGGCGGGTTCTCGACCCGGCAGACCGGCATCGCCGACGGGCACCGGGGATGGAAGCGGCAGCCGCTCGGAGGCTCCACCAGGCTCGGCGGCGCCCCTAGGTCCAGGTCGCCTTCAGCCTCACGACCGAGGCGGTCGGGATCGGGCGAGCTCGAGAGGAGCAGCTGGGTGTAGGGGTGGGCCGGCTCCTGGGTGAGATCCTCGCTCGGGCCGTGCTCGACCACCTGGCCTGCGTACATCACCACCGTCTCCTCGGCGAAGTACCGCGCCGAGGCGATGTCGTGGGTGATGTAGAGCACCGCCAGGTCGAGGCGCGACCGTAGGTCGTCCAGGAGGTTGAGGACCCCGAGGCGGATCGAGACGTCGAGCATCGAGATCGGCTCGTCGGCCAGCAGCACCGAGGGGCGGGCGGCCAGGGCCCTGGCGATCGCGACCCGCTGGCGCTGGCCACCCGAGAGCTCGTGGGGGAACTTGTCCAAGTAGAGCTCGGGGGGGTTGAGGCTGACCTGAGCGAGCAGCTCGGCGAGCAGCTGGTCCACTCCCACCCCTTTCGGCTGCGCCCCGGCGTGGATGCGGAGGGGCCGGGTGAGGTGGTGGCGGATGTTGTGGACCGAGTTGAGGGAGGCGTAGGGGTCCTGGAGGATCATCTGCACCGAGCCCTTGTAGCGCCTGAAGGCACGCCGCCGACGGAGGTCGACGCTCACCCCGTCGAGGAGGATCTCCCCGCTGCTCGGACGCTCGAGACCCGAGAGCAACCGAGCTACGGTCGACTTCCCCGATCCGCTCTCGCCGACCAGTGCGAGGACCCGTCCCCGGTGCAAGCTGATCGAGACGTCGGTCACCGCGTGCACAGATCGGCCCCTGCCGGTGATCCCGCCGAGGCGGAAGTCCTTCACCAGGTGGCGGGCCTCGAGCGCAGGACGATCCGCCTCAGTCACCGCCCACCACCTCGACCGGCGGGACCGGGCTCGGGCCCGGCGCGGGGTGGGGCACCATCACGCAGGCGACCCGTTGGGTGGGGTCAGGGCTCCCCATCACTGGGAGCAGAGGCGGGACCGCCTCGCGGCAAACGGCTTCGGCCTGCGGGCAGCGAGGGGCGAAGCTGCAACCCGGCAGCGGCGAGCGCATGTCCGGCGGGGACCCCGGGATGCCCTGCAGGACGTGGCGCTCCCCGTGCAGGGACGGGAAGGAACCGAGCAGGCCCTGGGTATAGGGATGCTTGGGCGCCCGATAGATCGTCTCCGCCGAAGCCACCTCGACCAGCCGGCCTGCGTACATGACCGCAACCCGATCGGCCATCTCGAGCAGGAGCGAGAGGTCGTGGGTGATGAACAGCACCGCGAAGCCGAGGTCGCGCTGCAGGCGGATGATCTGGTGGAGGATCTCGCGCTGCATGACGACGTCGAGAGCAGTGGTCGGCTCGTCCATGATGACCACGTCGGGCCGCAGGGCGAGCGCCATGGCGATCATCACCCGCTGGCGCATCCCACCCGACAGCTCGTGGGGGAAGCTCCCGAGGCGATCGGCGGAGATGCCCACGAGCCCGAGCAGCTCCTCGGAGCGCTCTCGGCGCTCCGAGCGGTCCAGGCGGGAGTGGGCCCGCAGCACATCGGACAGTTGTGCCTCGACGGAGAGAACCGGGTTGAGCGAGCTCATGGCGCTCTGGAAGACGATGGCGATCTCGCTCCAGCGCAGCCGACGCAGGTCCTCGGCGGTGGAGGTGAGCACGTCCACCGGCTTGCCGGCGTGACTGCGTCCCCGGTAGACGACAGAACCGGAGGTGATGACCG
>JAKARG010000410.1 GCA_021819345.1 Actinomycetes bacterium
AGGACGAGGAAGCTGTGTGGGGGTGCGCCTCCGGCCCGTAGTCGGGAACGCAGCTCCTCCATACCGCTGCCTTCAGCGCGGATCTTCGGGTCCCTCGCCGAGCCACGCTGGCTCGCTGTCACTCGGGTCCGAACAGGAGGTCTGCGAAGGTGGTGGCGGCTTCGGCTTGCATGCCGGGCAGGACATGTTGGTAGACGGTCATGGTGAACGCTGGGGTGGCGTGGCCGAGTCGTTCGCTCACGACTTTGACGGGCACACGCGATTTCAACAGCAGGCTGGCGTGGCCGTGTCGCAGGTCGTGGAGACGGATGGCGGGCAGGCCGGAGCGGGCGACGAGGCGGTCGAAGGTCTTGGAGAACAGGTCGGGGTGGATCGGTGTGCCTTCGGGCCGGGCGAAGACGAGGCCGTGGTCCTGGTGGGCTTCGCCGAGGGCGAGGCGCTCTTCGAGCTGGCGTTTCCGCCACGAGCGCAGCACGGCGCTCGTTCGTGGGTCGAGGTCGATGGTCCGGCGGCTGGTGCCGGTCTTGACGTCAGCAATCTGGAGGGCGTAGGCGACCGAGATGACGGCCTGGTGGATCGAGAGGCGGCGGGCGTCGAGGTCGACGTCTCTCCAGCGCAGCCCGAGGATCTCACCGCGGCGCATGCCGGTGTTGGCCGCCAGGTAGTAGGCGGGGTGGAGCCGGTGATCTCCGATGCCGTCGAGGAACGTCCGGAGCTGCTCGGCGTCCCAGACCCGCATCGGGTGCTTGGAGGCGGAGGCGCGCTTGGGAGGGTCGGCGAGGGCCGCGACGTTGCGGGTAACGGTCCCCTTGCGCTCGGCGTCGGAGAGCGCCTTGTGGAGCATCTCGTGGATCGAGTGGATCGTCTTGGGCGCCAACCCCCGGCGGCCCTCAGCGCCCTCGGCGAGCTTCGCGTACAGGCTGTCGAGGTCCTCCGGGGTCAGCTTCTGGAGGGGTATGCGGCCGATCGCCGGGATCACATGACGGTCGATGGTCCGCCGGTAGGAGTCGAAGGTGCTCGCCCGCAGCTGTGCCCGCTTGGTCGGCAGCCACCGCTCGGTGAGGTAGGAGGCGACTGTGACGCGATCCGGTGGCCGGTACTCGCCGTCTTTCTTCCGTTTGACCAGTTCGGTGACCATCCGTTCGGCGTCTGCTTTGCGGGGACCGGCGGAGTACCACCGCCTGCGCTCCTTGCCGGTGGCGGGGTCGACCCCTTCGTAGATGACGGCGTAGTAGCGGTTGCCCTTCTTGGCCGTGTACCCGCGCATCGCTGCTCCTTCCAGCCGTTGGGCTACTCGGTGTGCTCGCTGTCCGGGGCCGCTTCGGCCGGCGGGACGAACGCTTCCTCCCCGTCGCGGTGGGCTACCGACTGGAGGTAGCCGGCGGGGCCGAGGGTCTTGATCTTGGCCGCGAAGTCGGCGAGGACCTCGGCGAGATCGTCGAGGGCGTCCCCGTACTCGCGGGCGAGCAAGGCGATCCGGTTCTTGCGCCAGGTGCGGAAGTGGTCGTGCCAGTTGAGGTAGGCGACGTCTGCGGGCGCTCCGAGGACCGCTGCCATGATCGGGTCGAGCTCCTGGGGGACGTTGAGCCCGAGCTGCTCGAGGCGCTCGTCGACCGCTTCGAGTGTCACGCTGTCGCCCAGCAGCGCAGAGTACAGGGCAACCGCGGGCGCAGCGGTATCCGCGAGGCGGGCATCCACGGCGTCGGGCGGCGGCAGGAAGAAATAGGCGATCGGCACCTCGAAGACGACCGAGAACAGGTACAGCTCGTGCGCGTCGAAGCGCCGTCGCCGTTCACCGTCGAAGCCGCGCTCCATGGCCGAGATCGACGCCTGGGGCAGGGTGTGGCCAGTGAGTCGGCCGAGCTGCTCCGCGACGCGCTGCTGGGTCCAGCCCCGCCGCTCCCGGATGGCCCGGAGGTTGAACGAAACGATGGCGTTGACATCCATCGGCCCCTCACGGCCGGGGAGCGCCGGGGCCTCGGCGTCTCGGGCGGGCGGCGGGACCGGTTGCTTCCGGGCTCGGACCATGACACCACTCTACCCTCGGCAGTTGTAGACTACAACACTGAGACGTGATAGGTGTATGCTGCAAGTTGTGTACAACAACGGGGAGGCGTGAGCTGTGCTGGATGAGCTACCGACGTTCATGACCGTCGAGCAGGCGGCCAAGGTGTTGCAGCTCGGGAGGTCGAAGGCCTACCAGCTGACCGTCGAGTGGGAGCGGACCGGCGGGACCGCCGGCCTGCCGTTCGTGTGGGTCGGTCACCAAAAGCGGGTGCCGAGGGCGGCGCTGGAGCGCTTCGTCGACCAGGCGTTGACCACCCCGGCGGCGTGAGACCTTCCGGCGGCGGTGAGCCGCCGCCGGGGCCTCGTCATCGGAGCGGTCATGGTCTGGCTTGCTTCGGCCATCGCCGAGGCGAAGCTGTCGTGCGCGGCGCTGCCGCCTGAGGGCGGGTCCGCGAAGACATGTCGTAGAGGACGGGGTTGGTGTAGCCGACCGGGACGATGATCGCTCCCCAGCGGTAGAGCGTGTTGTTCAAGGCGAGCAGGGTGGACTCCTGGCCTCCGTGACGGTTGATGGCGGAGGGGAACGAGGTAGCTGCCTTGTCCGCGAGGCCGCCCCGCATCCACAGTGGCCCCGCCTGGTCGAGGAACTGCTCGAGCTGGGCGGCAACGTTGCCGAACCGGGTCGGGGTGCCGAAGGCGTACGCGTCGGCCCACTCGAGGTCGGCGATGGTCGCTTCGGGGACGGTGGCGGCGACGGTGTCGACGTGGTGGCGCCAGGCGGGGTTGGCGTCGATCGCCTCGGGCGGCGCGAGCTCCGCGACCCGACGCAGTCGAACGTCTGCGCCGGCGGTGGTCGCTCCTTCGGCGACGGCCTCGGCCAGGCGGTGCACGTTGCCGGTGGCGCTGTAGTAGATGACGGCGAATCGGCTGAACGGCAACCTCTACGCCAACTTATTCCCTCTCGTCATGCTGCTCCTAACCGTAGGCTACGGCGCAGCATGCCTCGCCGGCCAGGACGAGGAGGGCCAGCTGGGCCTCCTCGTCGCCCTTCCCGCCGGGCGCGCCTCGATAGTCCTGCAAGAGTCGGCCGTGATGGTGTTGCAGGCAGGCATCGTGGCGCTCGCCGTGGCTGCCTCAGTGCTCGCCGGGCGGGTCTTCGGGCTCGATGTCACGGTGGCTACCGCCATCTCCGCCTCGGTCGCGGCGTTGCTGCTCGGCCTCGATCTCGGTTTGGTGACCATGCTCGCCGGTGCGATCACTGGGCGCAGAGGAGCGGCCATCGCGACCGGTACCAGCTTGGCAGCAGCGTCGTACCTGCTCGGCTCGCTCGCGCCGGTGGTGTCGTGGCTCCGACCCTGGAGGTACGCCTCGCTGTTCTTCTGGGCGGTTGACAACGGCCAGGTGAGCCATGGGGTCAGTCCCCGGGACTACGCGGTGCTCGGCCTCGTGGCCATTGGTGCTGCGTACGCGACCGTTGTCGCTTTCCGCCGCCTCGACGTCCACTGACGCGGGCCGTGAGAGACCACTGCGCCCGGGCTGTCAGGGACCAACTCCGCTGCCACC
>JAKARG010000411.1 GCA_021819345.1 Actinomycetes bacterium
AGCCTTGGCGGTACCCGCGCCGTGGGACTGCGAAACCTGCCGGTCCGCTACGGGCACCCCGTCGCCCGGGGGGAGACGGTCGGGTGGACCTCGCCCCAGGTTGCTCTGCTGCCGATCGGCGAGCCTGCCCGGCGAGGTGGAAGCGAGCACCCCGCCGAGACCGCCGGCAGGCAAGTTGGCCCCGACCGCCCCGGGGATCAGCTGCAGGTCCCGTCCGAGGGGATCAGGCGGTGGCCTCGCGCGGCCCGGAGACGACGGGATGTCCCGCCCGGCGCCAGGCCTCGGTGCCCCCGGCGACCGATGCAGCGTCGAAGCCGACCCGGGTGAGCCAGTCCGCCGCCGCCGCCGAGCGGCTGCCGCTCGCGCAGATCACGTGCACCCGCTCGCGACGGGGGAGCTCGTGGACGCGGGCTCGCAGCTCCCCGGCAGGGATGAGCCGGGCACTCGGCACGTGCCCGGTGAGGTACTCGTGGGGCTCCCTCACGTCCACCACCACCGCCCCGTCCGCGTGGGCGGCCGCAAGGGCTCTCACATCGACCTCGAATGACATGTCCACCTCCATGATAGATACCTAGGGGGGTATGTGGAGATGATAGCCCATCGTCTGGCCCGCTGCGATCCCATCGTCTGGCCCGCTGCGATCCCATCGTCTGGCCCGCTGCGATCCCATCGTCTGGCCCGCTGCGATCCCCTTCGTCTGGCCCTCCGGGGCTCCTGATCCCTGACTTGGTCCGGTCCCTCCGGGGCTCCTGGGTCGGAGCCGGAGATGCTCGGGGGACGTCCTGCGGAGGCGTCCCGAGGGGGCGGATCAGGAGCCGGCGGGGCGCCGGGGGCGCCGCCACGGGCCGAGGCTCGGGGGCTGGACCTGCTCGTCTCGGACCCCCGAGAGCATCAGGGCGTCGAGGGTTGGTCGGTCGATCAGGCCGACGACACGGCCGGCCTCGGTGACCTGCACCTGGTCGTGGTGCCCTCCGAGCAGCGCTGGTAGCGCCTCGAGGGCACAGGAGCCCCGGTCGATCGTCGGGGTGGCGGCAGCGGATGCCGGGGGGGCGGCACCAGATATTGGGGTGGCGGCGCAGTCGAGCGGGGTGGGAGCCATGACCTGGCCGGCGACGCGGGTCCGTAGCGGGTCGGTCTGGGTGTCGAAGTCGACCCGGTGGCCGCGCCTGGAGAGCTTCTCGGTCATGATCCGCTCCCGCAGCCCGGCCTCGGCCACCAGCTCGGCGAAGACCGTGGCGAGCAGCAGCGGCACGACCAGGCCGTAGCCCCCGGTCACCTCGGCGGCGAAGACCACTCCGGTGAGCAGCGCCCGGGCGCCGACCCCGAAGGTGACCCCCATGCCGACCAGGGCGAAGGCGCCGGGGTCGATGTGGGCGCCGGGAAAGGCGTGGGCGAAGCCGATGCCGACCATCTCGCCCATCGACGCGCCGACGAGGAACATCGGCGCCAGGGTCCCCCCGGAGGTGTTGGACCCGAGCCCGACCCACCACGAGACCGTTTTCCCGACCAACAGCGCTGCGGCGGCTCCGAGGGTGAAGCGGCCGTTGACCGCATCGGTGATCGCCCAGTAGCCGACCGACAGAGATCCCGGCACGACGAGCCCGATGGTCGCGAAGCCCACCGCTCCGATCAGCGGATGAGCCCAGCCCGGGACCGGGAGGCGACGGAACAGCGCCTCGGTGCCGAACAGGCCACGGTCGAGGACGACCGCGGTGGCGCCGGCTGCCAGCCCGAGCACCACGAACAGCGGGAGCTGGGCGACCGGGACCGAGAGGCTGTGAGCCAGGGCGAACAGCGGCCGAGAGCCGATCAGCACGTGGTGGAGCGCCGTCGCAACGGCCGTGGCGCCGACGAGGGGCAGCAGGGCCCGTAGGGAACGCTCGAAGGTGAGCAGCTCGAATGCCAGCACGATCGCTGCGACCGGGGTGGCGAAGACACCGGCCATCCCCGCCGCAGCACCGGTTGCGAGCAGGATCTTGCGCTCCGCCGGGCTCACCGGCATCAGCTGGCCGACGAGCGAGCCCACCGACGCCCCTGTGACGATGATCGGCCCCTCGGCACCGAAGGGTCCACCGGTGCCCATGGCCACCGCCGCCGAGATCGGCTTGGCGATCGCCGCTCGGGGGGCGACCCGGCTCTCTCGGAACAGGATCGCCTCGAGGGACTCGGGGATACCGTGGCCCTTGATGATCGGCGACCACCGGGCGAGCGCCACGACGACGAGCGCGCCACCGAGCGCCTCGGGGATGAGCACCGGGGAGGGGTGGTAGTGGCGCAGGTCGGGCAGTCCGAAGCCGACCCGGTGCAAGAGGGTGAGGTTGCTGATCAGCCCGACGAGGTGCACGACCACGAACGCCGCCCCGCCGCCGATGCCGCCGAGGGCCAGGCCCAGCACGGCGAGGACGGCCATCCGCCGACGGCTGGTGGACAAGCTCACTTGGAACTCTGTCATACCACGATATTATCGTCTAACGATGTGACCCGGGAAGAGGGCGCCACCGATGCCGCCTCGACCGACCCGGCTCCCCGGAGGGCCGACGGCGACATCTACACCCACTTGCTGATGCTTCGGACCGGGCTGCGCCGCTTCGAGCACTGGAGCGCCGAGCAGGCAGCGAAGGCCGGCCTCACCCCCGCACAGCACCAGCTGATGCTCGCGATCCGTGGCCACCCCCACGACCGGGGGCCGACAATCGGCGAAGTGGCCGACTACCTGCTCCTCCGGCACCACAGCGTCGTCGGGCTCGTGGACCGCGCAGAGGCCGCCGGGCTGGTCGAGCGCGAACGGGACCCCGACGACCATCGGGTCATCCGCCTCGGTCTCACCCGAGATGGCAGGGAGAGGTTGGAGGCTCTGTCACTGCTCCATCACGAGGAGCTGGCCCGCCTCGCCCACGAGATCCCCGACCTGTGGCGCGGGCTTCCCGGCGCCTGAGACGGAGCCCCGATCAGTGTCGGCGAGCCACTGCGCTCCGGGTCACTTCTTGGCCGGCTCGTAGTAGGGGTTGGTACCGGCGGCGTGGTCGGTCACGTCGACTATCCGGGTGATCTCCGGGACCGACTCCTTGATCGCCACCTCGATCCCCTGGCCGAGGGTGACGGCCACCATGCCGCACCCCGCGCATCCTCCGCTCAGGCGCAGGTAGGCAACCTCCTCCTCGACTGCGACGAGGTCCGCCCTTCCGCCGTGTGCGGCGATGGCCGGGTTGATCTGTCGCTCGAGGACCGCCGAGACCCGCTGGGCGATGTCGCCGCTCAGGTCGGGCACGGGGCCGCCCATGCCCGGGATGCCAGGGGGCGGGGGGACGTTGGGGTTGCGGATGGCCATGCCGCCGGTGAGCAGATTGCGGTCGAGCACCGAGCCGACCATCTTCGGCGCGCTCTCCGCCGGGACCACCAGCGTGAGGTCCTCCTGGCGAGCGGACCAATCCTCGGGCCCGACGTCGCCGGCCTCCCGGAAGTACATGTCGTAGCTGTAGGCCCCGCCGACCACCCCGCTCACCTCCACCCACAGGGCGAGCGATCCAGGGTCGGGCTCCTCGTCGCGCAGCTCCCTCACCT
>JAKARG010000412.1 GCA_021819345.1 Actinomycetes bacterium
CGCAGCGTTCAGGTAGAGGAGGATCGTCGCCATGTAGAGCGTCTGGGGCTGGGAGCGGTCCAGCCATTTGGACCCGGATGCCATGTCGGCCAGTCAACCACCTCGGGAACTGCTTGCCGGCGCGACCCGCGGCCGGCGGGGACCCCTCAGCCAGCCGTCGGGCCCGGCCCAGCGCGCCCCGGCGCCGTCGGGTCCGGGGCCAGCTGGTCCGGCCCGGCGCGCCCGGATGCAACCCGGCTGGCCAGCTGGCCGCAGGCCGCGTCGATGTCGGTGCCCCGGTTGCGCCGGAGCGTGACGTTGACCCCCGTCGCCCGGAGGCGCCCGGCGAAGGACGAGACCACCGAGGGGGGAGACCCGATCCTCGGGTAGCCGGGGGTGGGGTTGAGCGGGATCAGGTTGACGTGGGCACCGAGCTGCCGGGCGATACCTGCGAGCGCGTCGGCGTCGTCGGCGGTGTCGTTGACCCCGTCGATCAATGCCCACTCGAAGCTCAGCCGGCGCCCCTTGGCTGCGAGGTAGTGGCGGCACGCCGAGAGGAGGGTCCCGAGCGGGTAGCGGCGGTTGATCGGCACCAGGCGGTCCCGCAGCTCGTCGCTCGCGGCGTGGAGCGATACAGCGAGGTTGACCGGCAGCGCCTCGCCGGCGAGCCGACGCACGCCGGGTGCGATCCCGACGGTGGAGATCGTGAGGTGCCGGGCGGACAGCCCGAGCTCGCCGTGGATCCGGGTCACCGCCGACCACACCCGGTCGTAGTTGGCGAGCGGCTCGCCCATGCCCATGAACACCACGTTGGTCAGGCGCCGGCCGGCCTCCCGGGACTCCCGGGAGGCCGCGACGACCTGCTCGACGATCTCACCGCTCGAGAGCTGCCGGCTGAACCCCGACTGCCCGGTGGCGCAGAAGCTGCAGTCCATGGCGCAGCCTGCCTGGCTGGAGACGCACGCGGTGCTCCGATCTCGGTAGTGCATGAGGACCGTCTCGACCCGGGCGCCGTCGGCGAGCGCCCAGAGCCATTTGCGGGTGTCGCCGCCGTCGGCGACCGAGGAGCCGAGCTGGCTGAGCGCCGGTGGCAGCGCCTCCTCCAGCCTGTCGCGCAGCCCCGGCGGTAGGTCGGTCATCTCCCCCGGTCGCCTCAGGCCTCGATACAGCCCCCGCCACACCTGGGCGACCCGGTAGGAAGGCTGGTCGGCGAGCAGCTCGGCGAGCCCCTGCCGGTCGAGATCGTAGGCTCCCGACACGGCCGGATCCTATCGGGCCGCTACCTCTCCCGGGCTCCCGGCGGGCTTGCAGGCACTCCCGGCGGGTCTGCGGGCACTCCCGGCGGGCTTGCAGGCGAGAGGTCGCCCACGTAGGCCTGGTCGATGTGGTTGACGACGAAGCCGAGGTCGACGTAGAGCTTCACGGCCTTGGTATTGGCGGCGTCGCAGTAGAGCATCCCGGTGCGCAGTCCCCGGTGGGCCAAGTGGTCGAGACCTGCGAGGGTGAGCCCTCGCCCGAGCCCGCGGCCGGTGGCTGCCGGGTCGACCGCGATCACGTAGATCTCTCCGAGCGCGGGGTCGTGGTCCGGGTGGACCTTGGTCCAGCAGAACCCGGCGATCTTCCCGCCCTCCTCGTGCACGAGAAAGCCCTCGGGGTCGAACCACGGCTCGGCCTCGCGCTCTTTCAGCGTTGCGAGGTCCCAGCCGCCCTGCTCGGGGTGCCACTCGAACGCGCGGTTGTTGACCTCCAGCCAGGCCTCCTCGTCGCGGCCGGGCACGAACGCGCGGGTCTGGGGCAGCGGTCCCCTGGCCAGCTCCGCCTCGACCGGGATGGGCCGGCGCATCTGATAGAGGGCCCTTCCCGGGCGCAGGCCGATGCTCGCCGCCACCCGGTCCGACGCCGGCCCCGAGCGGCTCACCCAGAGGTGGACGTGCCCGCCACCCTGCTCGCAGATCAGCCTGCCTGCCTCGGCGAGCAGCTCCGGGCCGACCACGCTCCCCGGCACCCGGTGGTGGGGGTCGACGACGTACTCGATCGCCCAGGACTCGTTGCCGCGCGTGACCTGGGCATAGCCGACGGGGTGGGGGTGGCCTTCCTCGATGGCGATGAGCGCGGCGAAGCCGACCCTCCCGCCTTGGACCAGGTCGAGCCAGGCGTGGTCGTCCAAGGGGGCGTGGTCGTCGGCGACCGCCGCCGCCGCGAGGAGCTCGTTGACCACCCCGACCTCCTCGGGGGCGAGGTGCGCCCTGCGCTCGATGCGAACCACACAGCCACGGTAGCGGGCGCCGTAGCCTGGGCCGGTGCCCGGACCGAGGAGCGAGAAGGGCCGGGCCAGGGAGGCCGCGGCCCGGCTCCGTGCCGAGTACCCAGGTGATGCCAGGTCGCTCTGCGAGCTCGACTTCGACGGTCCCTACCAGCTGCTCGTGGCCACCGTGCTCTCTGCCCAGACGACCGACGTCCGGGTCAACTCGGTGACCCCGGCGCTGTTCTCCCGCTGGCCGGAGCCGGCCGACCTGGCGGCTGCGGACCCGGCCGAGGTGGAGCAGGTGGTCCACCCCACCGGGTTCTTCCGTGCCAAGACGGCGAGCATCATCGGCCTCGCGGCGAACCTCGTCTAGCGCTTCGACTCCGAGGTGCCGGCGCGAATGGAGGACCTCGTCACCCTCCCAGGAGTCGGGCGCAAGACCGCCAACGTGGTCCGCAGCGTGGCTCTCGGCCTGCCTGGCCTGGCGGTCGACACCCACGTCGGTAGGCTCTCCCGGCGCCTCGGCCTCACCGACGAGACCGATCCGGTGAAGGTCGAGCACGCGGTGTGCGCCCTGCTCCCCGCCGCCGAGTGGGGGGCTTTCGGCCTGCGGCTGATCCTCCACGGCAGGAGGGTCTGCTCCGCCCGGGCACCCGCCTGCGAGCGCTGCCTGCTCGCCGACTTCTGCCCCTCCGCTCGGGTGCCCGTGGTCGGCCCGGTGACGTCGCGCCGGCCCCGGGCAGGCCGGGCAGCGGTTGGCGGCCCCGATCAGTAGCGCCGGCGCCGAGCAGTAGCGCCGGCGCCGAGCGCGCTGGCAGGCCCGGGCGCCGGTCAGGCTCTCCGTCCCCGCTCGCCGCCCACCACCCGGGCCAGGCGGCGGCGGGCAGTGTCGAGGCTCCGCTCCACCTCGGCCAGCTCGGACTCGAGCTCGGCGCGCTCGGACGACCCCAGCCCCTCGACCAGTCCGCGGAGGCGGGCCGACAGGTCGTCGAGTGCGGTGGAGATCGAGCTGAGCTCGGCGGGCGGGGTCATGGTGCTGCCATTGTGGTGTGCCATGGCGCCACTTCTCACCCGGGTCGACCTCCGTGGCCGACCCGGCCCCTATGGTCCCCTGCTCCCCGCTCCCACCTCGCCGGGGGAGGCTTCCCTGGACGCCGTCAGGGGGATCCTCGCCGCCGTGCGCTCTCGCGGCGACGAGGCGCTGCGCGAGCTGACCGAACGCTTCGACGGGGTCGCCCTGGAGGAGCTACGGGTGCCTCGCTCCGAGGTGTCGGCGGCGCTCGGGGCGGTGCCCGCCGAGCTGCGCCGGGCGCTAG
>JAKARG010000413.1 GCA_021819345.1 Actinomycetes bacterium
GGTCGCCTCCGACGATGCGCGTTTCGGGGAGCCGGAGATCCGTTACGGCTCCGGTCCGGTCACCCTGCTCATGCCGTTCGTCCTCGGTCAGAAGAAGACCTTCGAGCTGCTCTACACCGGTGACGTCCTCGACGCGGAGAGCGCAGCCGGCCTCGGCCTCGTCAACCGGGTCGTAGACGGCGAGGAGCTCGAGCACGAGGCGGTCGCGCTCGCCGAGCGCATCGCTCTCGCCCCGCCTGCAGCCCTGAAGCTGACCAAGGTCGCCCTCGTGCGGGCGTTCGAGGCCATGGGCCTGCGCCAGGCGGTCGGGTCCAATCTCGACATCTCGGCAATCCTCAACGCCTCGGACTCCCCCGAGCAGCAACAGTTCGACCGGCTGGCCCGCGAGCAGGGCTTGCGCGCCGCCCTGGCGTGGCGGGATGCCCGCTACGACGGCGCCCCCGGGGCGTGAGGTCGCCGGAGACGACCCAACGGTAGGTCGACCCCTGCCGGCCGGCGGCGAGAGCCCCCAGACCGCCAGCCCCCAGACCGCGGTCCACAGGGCGCGGGCCGCAGACCGTCAGCCCAAGATGCCTCGGGATGCCTCGGGGTGCGCCGGTGCGGCTCAGCTGCTCGCCGGGAGCCGGACCAGCGGCTCGAGCTGGGACCTGGTCGGCTCGCTGCAGCAGAACCAGGGTTCGCTCAGCCGGGGGCGGGGGCCTCTCGGCCCGGTCGAGATCGCCCCGAGCCGGGGGCGGGGTGCGCTCCGGGTGCCGAAGGAGCGGACGAGGGCATCGACCTCCTCGAAGGTCTCCTCGGGTGGAGAGGAGACCCGATCCTCCACCAGGCGGGCGACCTCGTCGGCCAGGCGGTCGAGCGCCGGGTCGGGGTGGGCCCAGTTCCACGCCGAGCGCTCGGGGTCGAAGTCGCCGAGGTGTGGCCCGAGCGTGGCGTCGTCGAGCAGCAGCGAGCCCTCGGGCAGCAGGAGACGGACGCTGTATTGGACCGGGTCGACGTTGCGCACCAGGTCGTGGGCGACGACGAAGTCGAGCAGGTCGACCAGGTCTGCGACCGTGGTCCAGGGAGTGAAGGGCAGCCACGACGGGCGGACCTCCAGGCCGTGCTCCCGGAGGGCACGCACCGCGACCGACGCGTCGGCGGCGGTGTGGCCCTTGTCCAGCCGCCGCAGGAGCGGGTCGCTCACCGACTCGAACGCCGAGACGACGAAGGAGCACCCGGCCTCGGCCAGCGGGGCGAGCAGGTCTCGATGGCGCAGTAGGTGCTCCACCTTCACGGTCACGTCGAAGGTCAGCTCGGGGTGGCGCTCATGGACCTCTGAGAGGATGCGAAGCGAGTGGCGGGGGACGTTGAGGAAGTCCGGGTCGCCGAAGCTCAGATGGGTCGCGCCGGCTTCCACCAGTTGTTGCACGTCGGCGAGCACCACAGGAACCCGCACCGGGCGGACCCTGCCGGAGTAGACGACGGGGACCGGGCAGTGCCGGCAGCGGTGTGAGCAGCCGCGGCTCGCGACCACCGAGCCCACGAGGCGCTCGTCGTCGCCGAGGACCAGCCGGGTGTAGCGGCTGAGCTCGGGCAGGAGCTGGCGCTCCGGGACCGGGCTGCACTCCCTGGGCAGCTGCACGAGCGGGCCCGGGTCTCCGCCTCCCGCCCAGGCGACCAGGCCCGGCTCGTACTCGCCGGCGATGCGTGCGTCCGAGGACCGACCGGGCGAGAGGGGCTCGATCGCACTTGCGTACAGCCCGAAGAAGCACACCGGCAGCTCCGGTCCGAGGGATCGGACAGTGCTCGCGACCCGTAGGGCCAGACGGGTGGCAGTGTGCATCGGGACCGAGAGCGCGACCCGCTGCGCCCACGCCAGGTCCTCGGGGTCCAGGGGGTCGACGGAGGTGTCTGCGCAGCGGACCTCGTGGCCGGCGGCGAGCAGCGCAGCTGACGCGGTCGCAGCCGAATGGGGCTGGTTGCCGAGCTCGTAGGTCGAGACGACGAGGACCCTCATCGCTGCTGCACCCGGACGCTCGGGCGCGCCGGAGGCTGGGTGACGGTCGCTGCCGGCGATCGCCGACGACGAGGAGCGGTCCCGCGGACCACCACCTCGAGGCACGCCTCGGCCCGGCGCAGCGCCGCCTCCACCTCGGCGGGACCGCTTGCGCGAGCGAAGATGAAGCCGAGGTAGCGATCTCCCTCGGGCAGCGGGACGAGCGGCCGCCCGGCGGCGATGGTGATCTCCACCCCGACGACCCCGGGCACCCCGAGGGCCTCGTCGCGGCCCCTCACCCCCTCGAGGACCCCGGCCCGGCGGATGGGCAGCATCATCACCCCCGACGCCGCCGGCTCCCTCCGGAGCCCCTCCAGGTCGGCGCCGATCGCATGGCGGAGCACCACCTCCTCCAGGCTCACGCCCGCCCCGAAGCGCAGGGCCCGAGAGCACAGACCACCGATCGAGCGGGCGGCGATCTCGATCAGTCGGGGCGAGCCGCCCGCGCCGAGGCGTACCTCGGCGTGCACCGGGCCCTCCCGCAGGCCGATCGCTGCGCTCGCCGCCGCCACGACCCGCCTGGATGCGTGGAGCGCGGCGTCGTCGTGGCGCGACGGGGTGACGTAGATCGTCTCCTCGAAGTAGGGACCGTCGAGGGGGTCGGGCTTGTCGAAGACGGCGAGCACCTCGAGCTCCCCGCCGCGGAGCAACCCTTCGAGCGCGATCTCGGGGCCCGGCACGAAGCGCTCGACGAGCAACCGCTCGTCCCGGCCGACCAGGGAGCGGATCCGGGCAGCGGCGGAGGTCGCCTCGCTCCCGCAGTCGACACGGATCACCCCCTGGCTACCCGAGCGCGAGACCGGCTTCGCCACGCAGGGGTACCCGAGCTCGGCTGCAGCGTCGAGCACCGAGCCGCCGGGCTCGACCACCCGGTGCTCGGGCTGGTCGACCGAGGCGAGGGCGAGGAGCGCGCGCATGAGAGCCTTGTCCTTGGTGGCGGCCACCGCAGTCGGGGGGTTGTACGGCATCCCCAGCAACGCTGATGCTCCGGCGGCCACCTCCAGTCCCTGCTCGTCGACGGCTACCACCGCGTCGAGCGGGGAGCGCTCGTGCAAGGCGACGACCGCGTCGACGCCTGCAGCGATCGAGTGGAGCGGGACGACGACGGCCCGGTCTCCCATCGCGCTCGCCAACGCCTGGCGACGCTCCGAGCCGACGACGACGTCGACTCCGAGGCGGGCGGCTGCGGCGGTGAAGTCCGCCGCCCGGTAGGTGCTCGTCGGCACGAGCAGCAGGACCCGGCTCACCGCTGCGAGCCTAGGCGGACCTAGGATGGGAGCCGTGGAGAGAGCCCGCCGATGACCGGTCCCGACGCCGGGGAGCCGGCGGTCCTGCGCCTCACCGCAGGTGCGCTCACCAAGGTGAGAGAGCTGCGTGACGAGGAGCCCGACCCTGGATCGCTCGCCCTGTGGGTGGAGGTGAGCGGGGTGGTCGGCGGGGCCTACAGCTACGACATGTACTTCCGGGAGGCCGGCGACGTCGGGCCCGAGGATTGGTCCGCT
>JAKARG010000414.1:0-795 GCA_021819345.1 Actinomycetes bacterium
GATCTGGGGCGACTCGATGCGGTGCTTCCTTCAGTGGGTCGCGCCGGGGGCGCGCTGGTCGTGGCCATACGTCGGGTCCTACCTCCATCCTGTCCGGACCGCAAGCTACGTACATCATGGTGGCTGGATCCGCACAAGTCGAGGACCGATGACGTACCCTTGAGAGCGTGAGCCTAGCGACCGGGACTGACAGCGAGCTTGCCGGCGACCTTGCCGACATCCGTCCCATCTACCTCGACTGCAACGCCACCACCCCCCTCGACCCTGCGGTCCGAGCGGAGATGCTGCGCTACTTCGATGAGGAGTACGGCAACGCCGGCAGCCGTACCCACACCTACGGGCAGGCGGCCAAGACCCGGGTCAACGAGGCAAGAGCCCAGGTCGCAGCCGCCGTCGGGGCAGCCGCGGACGAGGTCATCTTCACCAGCGGCGCCACCGAGAGCGACAACCTGGCTCTGCTGGGGCTCGCACCCTACGGTGACGATCAGGGCCGCCGCCATATCGTCTCCACCCAGATCGAGCACAAGGCGGTCCTCGAACCCCTCGACGAGCTCGCTCGGCGAGGCTTCGAGGTGACGCTCCTACCGCCCACCGGCGGTGGGTGGGTCGACCCCGATGCGGTGCGGAAGGCGGTCCGTTCCGACACGCTCGTCGTCTCGATCATGGCGGCCAACAATGAGACCGGGGTCATCCAGCCCATCGCCGACATCGCCGCCGCGCTCGAAGCGACCGATGCCTACCTCCACGTCGACGCCGCTCAGGCCTTCGGGAAGGTACCCGAGATCCTCGGTCACC
>JAKARG010000414.1:805-3525 GCA_021819345.1 Actinomycetes bacterium
ATCTAGGATCGACCTCATCAGCGTCTCCGGCCACAAGATCTACGGACCGAAGGGCATTGGAGCGCTCGTCGCGCGCCGTCGTGGCTATAAGCGGACCCCACTCCGACCACTCGCCTACGGTGGCGGCCAAGAGCGAGGACTGCGACCGGGCACCCTCCCCGTGCCGCTCATCGCCGGTCTCGGCTCAGCTGCCCGCCTGTCCATCAGGGACCACGAAGCACGAGCACAGCGAGTGGCATCCATCCGAGCGGCGATGCTCGAAGCGCTCGAGCCTCTTGCCCCACATTTCAACGGGGACCAGAGCCGCAGCCTGTCGCACACCGCAAGCTTCTCCGTGCCGGGCGTCGACTCCGAAGCCGCCATGGTGGCGCTGAAGGACACCGTGGCGATCTCCAACGGCTCAGCCTGCACGTCGCAGAACTACGAGGCGAGTCACGTCCTGGTCGCCATGGGGCTGCCAGACGAGGTCGTCCGAGGTGCGCTCCGACTCTCCTGGTGCCATCTCACCCCTGACGTGCCCTGGACCGACGTGGTCGGCCGTCTCGCCGAGCTGAAGCGCTGAGGCAAGTCACGACGGGGAGTCCGCCTTAGCGGCTGGTGGGATGTCGAGGGCCTGCGAAGCGAGATGTCGCCGGCCCCAGGCGCCTGGCGGCCGGCTCCCTCACCACTACACGGCTGCACGGAGGCCGATCTGCTTGGACTACTCCGTCCCAGGGAGTCGCGGCGTTCCTGCTTGCGCGGTCTTCGCTGCGACGTCGGTGTCTGCCGGTGGACCGCCCCCGCTCCGAGCGAGGAGCGAGTCGGTCGAGAGCGGCATGCTTGACTGGGGACCTTGACTATGGGATGATCGTGCTGGCGCCCGGGCAGGCCGGGGTCGGCAATATCCCGACGGCCGAAGTTGCAGCGATGCTGCGAATTCGGAGGTCGGAAAATGGAATCTCTCGACTCTCGAGGTAGCCGGAGGCTCAGTAGGCAGCTCGGCCTTTTTGCCTCCACACTCTTTCTTGGGGCAGGCGTGTTCAGCCTGCCCCTCATTGTCCCGCAAGTCGGTCTCGTCGCAGTCTTTCTTGGGATCGGGGCCATCGGCGGCCTTTCACTTAGCCTATACCGTCGCCAAGCGGACCTTTTCGTCGACGGGTCGGGACCGCCGGGGAACAGGTCTCTCGGCGCCAGTCTTGAGAGGGTCGGATCTGGCCGCTCCGGGCGGACCCTAATGACCACCGGTCTAGGAATCTACGTGGGCGGGGCGGTCGTGGCCTACACGCTCCTCGGTCACGCGGCATTGTTGTTGCTGGCCGGCTTGCTGGCCCGCTCGCTCGAGAGTGCACTACTGGCGGGGGCTACCGCGGTCGCAATGATCGTGACTCGACGGTTTCTTTCTCTGACCCAGGCGCTCGCACGCCGGCTTCTCGGGGTCGGCACCACGTGGTTGCTCGGCGCCCTATCGATTAGGATCCTGCCTTTGGGATATTCCGAAAGTAACCTGGCCCTGTTCGCGGTTTTCCTCGCTGGGGTGTTCTGGGTCGGCCGACCCTCGGGTCGGGTCGTTGACCGAGGGACCGGCACGAACGCGATCCTTCCCGAACACAGCGCGCCCGTGGTGGGCCTGCGGATTCAACTTTTCCTGATGGCAATTCTGGCCGCCCTGATCCTCGGCCTCGCTCCGGCCCACATCCCCAACCTGCTACCAGCCAGGGGTCCCGACCTCGCAAAGATCTCAGACGCTCTCGGGGTGATCCTCTTCTCCTTCGTGGGTACGGGCATCAACTGCCTCTCCTCGTACAAATCGATGGCAGAGCCCGCTTTCCGGCGCAGGGTAGTCGATTTCTCGATGATGGTCACCGTGTTAGTTCAACTTGCCTGGCTCGTACTCGCGGTGTTGGTGCTCGATTCGCGAACGCTCGCTTCACTCAATTCCGCAGGGTCGAACTCCGCAATCGGGCTCGAGCTTGTCGTGCACGGGCCGGCCGGAGCTGCCGTCCTGTTGCTGGGCAGCCTCGTAAGCCTGATTGCCGTGACCAATGCAGCATCGGGGTTCACTGCGAGCCTGGCGGCCGAGCTCGTCGCCTGGGCCGGCTCGTCGACCCGACCGACGGCGCGCAGAGCCGCAACACGACCAGGCCTCATCCGGGTCCTGCTCTTGCTCGGGGCTGGAGCCGGAGCTGCGGCGCAGGTCATGACCGGCGACATTGCAGGGCACGCGGGGATCGACGCCCTCCTGGCCGTGTCCGGCCTGGCTGGCGGGGGCATCCTCGTGTTCGTCGGACCCGTCCTCGCTGAAGAGAGAGCCTCTGCCCGGCAGGGAATGGCAGTTCTTGGGCTCGTCGTGGCTGCGGCGCTCGGAGTTTGGGGCTCAACGC
Organism: Actinomycetes bacterium; assembly: GCA_021819345.1. Classification (GTDB taxonomy): domain Bacteria; phylum Actinomycetota; class Acidimicrobiia; order Acidimicrobiales; family Palsa-688; genus JAKAQB01. The sequence continues at coordinate 3,166 of JAKARG010000414.1, forward strand.
TCGCTCTCTCGACCTCTGGCTGGTGCAGTGTCGTTGCGCTGTTCATCGTCGCCTGGATTCCACTACTACTTACCATCGTGCCCGCGATCCGTATCTGGAGGTCAGCCCGGGTCTTGGAAACCGTATGATCTGTTCCGCCGGCACCTTATCGAGGTGCCAACGTCAGTGTCGACTCTCGGCGTCAGCCTCAACTATCTGCAACGGCAACTATCTGCAGCATCGAGTTCGATCCGATCACCGATCCGGTCCGTCATCTCAGCTCGTCCGTCTCTCTTCCCAGGAGGTCTGAAGCCATGTCGTCTCTACCCGTTGTCCCGCCCGTAGCTGCGTCGCGCACCACCGAGCCCGAGTCGTCTGTGA
>JAKARG010000415.1 GCA_021819345.1 Actinomycetes bacterium
GCCTATGTGGAACCGGTCCCGCTCGGCGCGGATCTCGGCCTCCTCGTCCTCGAAGATGCTGACCTTGCGCGGGTCGCGCACCGAGTAGCCGACTGCCCGCAAGGTGTCGACGATGCGCTGGGGGCCGACCACCGCGGGACGGTAGGTGACGAGACCCTCCTCATGGGCGATCGAGACTGAGACCGCTTCCACGCCTTCGAGACGGCCCACCGCCTTCTCGATAGTGGACACGCAGAAGCTGCAGTGCAGATTGCCGAGCTTGACCTGCAGCAGGGCCCGGCCATCTCCGCTCACGCGCACGCGCCCGCTGAGCCAGGAGTCGGTGCCCGGCACCTCGACCGGGCAGTCGTCGGTGGGTTGCTGAGAAGTCGTGGCATCATTCACGGCGGTTGCCTCCTGCCGCGAGCGTAAACCCTGCCTTCGAATGGAATGTCAAGCCCAGCGATCCGGGCTCTGCTGATTCACCAGCCGGGGTTGACCTTCTATCCGGGGGAAGGTTGTATGTTCCAAGCAGGACGACTGGCCAGCCTGAGGAGGCCCTGAATGACTACGACCGTGACGATTCTGGTCGAGGAGATCCACTGCGAGAGCTGCGAGCGCACCATCGCCCAAGTCCTCTCCGCCGTCGACGGGGTGCTACGGGTGGCGCCGTCTGCCAAGACCAACGATGTGAAGGTGAGCTATGACGAGACGGCGGTCAGCGCAGCCGACCTACGGGCCAAGTTGGCCGAGGTGGGTTACGCCCCGGTCGGCTGATGCGCATCGGGGAGCTAGCCCGCCGGGTCGGGGTCAATCCGAGGACCGTGCGCTTCTACGAGGGGATGGGCCTGCTCCCGGAGCCGGCGCGCCGGCCCTCGGGATACCGCGAATACCGTGAGGACGATGTGGAGCGCTTGGCGTTCGTCAAGACCGCCCAGCGCCTCGGTCTGTCCCTGACGGAGATACGCGAGATCATCGCGCTCAAGGCGCGCGGCGAGCGTCCATGCGCCTACGTGCTGTCGGTGCTGGACCGCCAATTGGTCGACATAGACCAGCGCCTGGCTGAACTCGTGGCTCTGCGAGCCGACCTGGTAGCGCTTCAGGCTCAGGCCAACCGCCTGCCCGCTGGTAGGGCCCGCTACTGCGGCATAGTCGAGCATGTCGGGCTCCGGCCCACGCCGCGGGCGGTGCGCCCACCCCGGGCGGTGTGCGGTGGCCCTCTCCAGCGCGCTCAGGACCTTGGGGCGCCAGCCACTGATGCTCCACCCGACCACCTTTGGGCCCGATGACCTGGGGCTCGGCGCGCCCCTCATGCTGGGTCCTCGGGCCTGCCTCTAGCCGCCTCGCAGCTCATCCGTCGATTCGTCGCGGACCGCCGCCGCCGGGACCCTGACAGCAGGCCCAGGGTGGCCACGCAGGCCGGGATCAGATAGTCAAGCCCCACTCGGACCCAGATGGCCCACCCAACATCTCCGGCCGCCAGCACCGGCCCTTGGTTGATTCCCACAAGCAGGGTCCCCACGACGAGGGCGATCAACGCGACGCGGCGACGGTTCGGCCGATGGATGCAGACCGCGACAGCCTCGCGGGCGTTGCCCCAAGTCGGGGGATCCTCGGGTTCCGGACCGGGCAAGACCGGGCGGGACGAGGCCCCCCCGGCCTTGCCCGGTGAGCTCAGTTGATGCTGGCGGCCCTTGCTCATCGCCCCGCCGTCACCGTGCGGGCCTGACCTTGGTGCAGACCGCAATCGAGACGGCCTGGGCGGCGACCATCTCCTGGCTGATGCGGAGGAGCTGCAACACCCTGGGATCGGTGACCTGGTAGTGGGCGAACCGACTTGCCCGGCGCAGAGTGAGCAGGCCGCACGAGACCTTACAGCCCAGATGGGCTGAGACCCTGCCCTGGGAGAGCCCGGCGTGGCTGACGCACTCGGCGCCCGTGCGCTCCTTCTCGGCGCAGAACTCCGCCAACCCCAGCCTGGTCGGGTCGCCCAGGGCACGGAAGAACTTCGCCATCAGCGTCCGTCCCATCGGATCGGGAGGCACCCATCTGGCCACTGGACGCTCGGTATCGAGGACCGCGCTCATGCCGCGCAGCAGGAGAGCTTGTGCACATCCCGGGTGAAGGTCTGAGCGGCGAGCTTGATCCCCTCTGCCATGGTCAGGTAGGGGTGGAAGGTGGCGGAGAGCTGGTCAGTGGTGAGCCCATGCCGAATGGCGAGCACCGCCGCCTGGATGACGTCGCCGGCGCCGTCGGCGACCACCGAGGCACCGAGCAACCGGCCGGTCCCCACCTCGGCAACAAGCTTCACCAGTCCGTGGGTGTCGCGGTTGACCAACGCCCTGGGGACAGCCTCGAGGGGAAGCACCGAGGTGACCACATCGTGGCCGGCCGAGCGGGCCTGCGCCTCGGTGAGTCCGGCCGACGCCACCTGCGGCAACGTGAAGGTGACCTTTGGAAGCCCGGTGAAGTCAACACTACGGTCAGCGCCGAGAAGGGCGTTGTCGACGGTCAGAGCCCCCTCGTAGGCCGAAACGTAGACGAACTGAGGACCTCCAATCACATCCCCGGCGGCAAAGACGCGGGGATTTGAGGTTCGGAGCTGGTCATCGACCACGACCGCTCCCCGGGCGTCGAGCGCAACCCCAGCGGCTTCCAGTCCGAGATCGGAGGTGTTCGGCCGGCGGCCGGTGGCCACCAGCACCTGATCAACCTCCAGCGAGATCTCCTCGCCACCTGCTCGCACCTTGACGTCGACACGACCGCCTGTCCGCTCGACCGCCAGCACGTCCGCCGGGGCGAGGATCCGGGCGCCCTGGGCGCGCAGCGAATCGGCGAGAGCTTCAGAGACTTCGGGCTCTTCAAAGGGAGCTATTCGCGGCGCCACGTCCAGGAAGGTGACCTCGCTACCGAGGTGAAGGAAGAACTGGCCGAGCTCCAATCCGATGGCGTTGGCCCCGATCACCGCCAGTCGTGACGGCACCTCGGTGAGATTGAGCGCGGTGGTTGAGGTGAGGAAGCCGGCCTCTGCGAGCCCCGGGATTGGGGGCGCGCTCGGGGACGCCCCGGTGGCGACCAGGAAAACTCCCGCCGAGATCGCTCGACCGCCGACGTCCAGCCGGTCCGGGCCGACGAACCGAGCGCGGCCGGGAATCACCTCGAAGCCGTAGTCCTGGACGAGGTCGGCATACTTCGCCTGGCGCAGCGCGCCTACGAGCTCGTCCTTCTGCCCCACCAGGGCGGCGAGGTCCACCGGCCCCGAGCTGGTCGTAAGCCCGGCGAACGGGTGGTGCCCTGCTGTCCAGGCGAGTTCGCCGGCTCGAAGCAGGGCCTTCGACGGCACGCAGCCGATGTTGACGCAGGTCCCACCCAGGACCCCCTCCTCGACAAGCGCCACCCGATAGCCGGCCTCGGTGGCCTTGATGGCCGCGGCGAAAGCAGCGGAACCAGCGCCCACGACCACGAGGTCATAGTCAAGAGCCGGGTCAGATACGGCCGGCTCCCCGGCGGTGCTCACGCGCAGCGTCCCGGGCCGGTAGAGATCGG
>JAKARG010000416.1 GCA_021819345.1 Actinomycetes bacterium
CGACCAGCACGGGGCACTGTCCAACCGTAGGTAGGACCAGGGACCGCATCGCCTCGGCTGCCCGACGGGCGAGGTGGTCCGACCCGGCACTGCGCTGCGTGGTGGCCGGCCAGGGGATCTTCGGCTCCCTGTTGGGGCTGTGCGTGGCGATCGACCCGAGGTACCTGCTCGAGAGCGACGAGGGAGGCGTCAGCAACTACGGGACCCGCCCCGACACCGTGGCGTTCTACGGCGCCGCGTTCGCCGGCTGTTGCGTGCTCATGTGGCGTGCCGCCCGTCGGCTGCCTACCGAGACCCCCGGCCCGACGGGCGGCGGAGAGACCGACCCCACGGGCTCCGCCGAGACCCCCGGCCCGACGGGCGGTGCAGAGGTCCCCAGCCGGAGGGGCGGCGTCGAGCCCTCGGCCCGGGCGGCTCGGCGGAGCCGGCTGGGCGCCGCGCCTGCGACCCGGGTCGGTGTGCAAGCAGTCTCGGTGCTGCTCGCGGCCGTACTGCTGTCGAGCTTCCCCTACAAGCTCTCGCCGGCCCTCGAAGAGCTCCACCTGGCGGTGTCGGTCCTGCTCTACGTCGCCGAGCTGGCACTGCTGGTGTGGTTGACGCTCGCCGGCGAGCGCAACCTGCCGGCGGTCTCGGCGTTGGCGCTGGCGCTCGTGGGTGCGGCGGTCTCGGTGGCCAGCACGATCGGGGTGGTGCGGCTGCTGATGGTCGGGGAGGCTGCGACTGCGGCCGGCTTCGGCGCCGGCGTGGTGCTGGCTTTCTACGGCTTCGCTGCAGCTGCGCCGGGCTCCTGACATGGCGGCGCAGGGGTCGGTCAGCTCTCCGCGTGCGGGTCCGGGCGCCGGCCCTGCTTCAGCTCGGATCGGCGTCGTTTGGCCTCGAGCCGCCGGCGCCTGGAGGCGGCCGTCGGGCCGGTCGGCCGGCGGGGCCGGCGCTGCTTGAGGGCGGCCGCGACCCGCTCCTCGAGCCTGGCGAGGGCGAGCGCCCGGTTGCGGGCCTGCGAGCGCCGGTCGGAGGCGGCCACGGCGACCACCGGGCCGAGCCTGGCGGAGAGCCGGTCGCGCAGGGCGGCCGGGAGGCTCTTCGACCCGGCGATGTCCCAGACCACCTCGGCGCGGGTGTTGGCCGTGTTGACGTGCTGGCCGCCCGCACCCCCGGAAGCCGAGAAGCGCCAGCTCAGCTCGCCGGAGGGCACCACCACTCCGGGCGCGACGAACAGCTCGTCGGGGTCGGTCACGGGCGGATGGTACGCTTTGCGTGGTCCATCGTGCCTGGCGCGTCCGCTCGGTGCAGCGGACCGGCCGATCCCCCCTGGAGGGGCACCACCCGAGGAAAGAACCGCTGCTGCATGCCTGACAAAGCCGCCACGATCGCGAACTACCGCCTCCACGAGACCGACACCGGTTCGCCGGAGGTGCAGGTCGCCATCCTCAGTGAGCGGATCGCCCACCTGACCGAGCACCTGAAGGTCCACAAGGGCGACCACCACACCAGGCGGGGGCTGATGAAGCTCATCGGCCGCCGCCGCCGGCTCCTGGACTACGTCCGGGACAACGACGTAGAGCGTTACCGACAGCTGATCGCCAGGCTAGGCCTGCGGCGCTGAGCGAAGAGGCGGCCCCGGGAGGGCCGCCTCTTCGCGTCCAGCTGGCGGCCCGAGCGTCGCCGGTACCGAGCAATGCCCGGCGGCCCGAGCGGCCCCGGGCGACAGAGCAACACCGTCGCCGGCGACTGAGCAACACCCGGCGCCGAGCGACACCCGGCGGCCCGAGCGGCCACTGGGAGACAGAGCAATACCCCGGCGGCCCGAGCGTCCGCCCGGGCGACAGACCAACACCGACCGGCGGCCCGACCGGCCGCCGGCAAGAGACAGACCAACACCGACCGGCGGCCCGACCGGCCGCCGGCAAGAGACAGAGCAACCACAGACGACGAGCGGATGGGAGGTCAGCTGCCAGTCGAAGGTCCCCCGGGCTCGCTCGGGAGCCCTCCGACTGGGAACTGGCCCCGCCGCTCCGGACGCCCGGCGAGGGCCGGGCACGAAAGGAGTGTGCCCATGTCGGGTACCACCACCACTACCGCCACCAAGGAGCCGACCAGGGTCTCGGCACCGGTCAGCGGCACCGACAGGACCCTCGGGTTCGAGACCGGGCTCCTCGCCCACCAGAGCCAGGGAGCGGTCGTCGCCCGCCTCGGCGACACCATGGTCCTCGCCACCGCCAACGCCGCGTCGGGGGTGAGGGAGGGGATCGACTTCTTCCCGCTCACCGTGGACGTGGAGGAGCGGATGTACGCGGCCGGCAAGATCCCCGGCTCGTTCTTCCGCCGGGAGGGCCGCCCGAGCGACGCGGCGATCCTCACCTGCCGGCTGATCGACCGGCCGCTGCGGCCGAGCTTCGCCGAGGGATATCGCAACGAGACCCAGATCGTGATCACCGTCCTCGGCGCCGACCAGGAGAACCCCCACGACGTGTTGGCGATCAACGCCGCCAGCGCCGCGCTGATGGTCTCGGGCATCCCCTTCGAGGGGCCGATCGGGGCGGTGCGGATCGCCTGGAGCGCCGAGGGCGAGTGGCTGGCCCACCCGAGCTACCAGGAGGGCGACGCGTCGGCCTTCGAGCTGGTCGTCGCCGGCCGCCAGGTCGACTCGGGCGACATCGCGATCATGATGGTCGAGGCCGGCGGCACCGAGGCCGCCTGGAAGCTCTACCAGGCCGGGTCGCCGAAGGTGACCGAGGAGGCGATCGCCGACGGGCTGGAGGCGGCCAAGGCCTGGATCCGTGAGTCGATCGAGCTCCAGCGCCGGCTGGTCGCCGAGGCCGGCACCCGGCCGCCGCTGCAGTGGACGCCGCAGCGTGACTACGGCGAGGACGTCATGGCCCGGGTCGCCGAGGTCGGCAGCGCCAAGATCGAGGCGGTGACCGCCGTGGTGACCAAGGCCGAGCGCGCCGCAGCCACCCAGGCGGCCACCGAGGAGATCCTCGCCGCCCTCGGCGAGGAGCTGGCCGGCCGGGAGGGCGAGATCAAGGCGGCCGTACGCTCGCTCACCAAGAAGCTCGTGCGTGAGCGGATCGCGAGCAGCGGCGAGCGCATCGACGGGCGCAAGCCCACCGACATCCGGCCGCTGTCGGCCCGGGTGGGGCTGATCCCGACCGCCCATGGCTCGGGGCTCTTCCAGCGGGGCGACACCCAGGTGCTCAACGTCACCACCCTCGGCATGCCGCGCATGGACCAGCTCCTCGACACCCTCGGCATCGACGAGAAGAAGCGCTACATGCACCACTACAACATGCCGCCGTCGGCCAACGGCGAGACCGGGAGGGTCGGTAGCCCCAAGCGGCGCGAGATCGGCCACGGCCTGCTAGCCGAGCGGGCCCTGCTGCCGGTGGTGCCGCCGGTCGAGGAGTTCCCCTACGCCCTGCGCCTCGTCTCCGAGGTGCTCGCCTCCAACGGGTCGACCTCGATGGCGTCGGTGTGCGCCTCCAGCCTGTCGCTCATGGACGCCGGCGTGCCGATCAAGGCGC
>JAKARG010000417.1 GCA_021819345.1 Actinomycetes bacterium
CTTCAGGGCCGTGCGGTGGTGGACGAGGTGCAGCCGCCAGCGGGCGAGCTCACGCTCACAGCGGGTGGCGGGATCCGGCAGCCAGATGGAGGGCACGAGGTCGCGCCTCGAGAGCTCCGCCAGCACCCAGGCGTCGATCCGGTCCGTCTTGCACGCCAGAGGGGCCAGGCCCTTCACCTTCTGGGCGTCGGCGACCTCGACCGACCAGCCCGAGAGCTCCAAGGTGTCGTGCACGAAGCGGGCCCCGTTCATCGACTCGATCACCCCCACCACCTCGCGGCCACCGGGGAGCCGTCGGACCCTGGCGACGAGGCCGCGCAGGCCGTCGAGGTCGGGCGGCACGGTCATGGTGGAGACGGTCGAGCCGTCCGGCGCGAGAAGGTGGACCTCGAGCGCCTTACGTGACAGGTCCAGGCCAGCGTGCAACATTGTGTTGCCTCCCTTCGGTGAGTTGGTTCCGGTGAGAATCCAGGTTCTCACCGGGGGAGGCGCTTCAACACCTCTGCATGGCATTCCTTCGGGCGCGATCCCCTCGAGATCTCCTTGATCCGGGCAGTGCATACGCATGCCCTGTGCATGCACACGCAAGAGCAGCTGGACGGGCGCCCTCGACGCCCCTGTCGTCACGAAGCCGCAGCTCACCGGCCGCATCGCGGCGCGCACACCTTGCCGACCCCTGCACAGGGCACCCTGAGCAAGCCCCGAGAAAAACACCCGAGAAACTCGGATCTTCGACACGGGTCCCAGCGCGAAACCGCTGGTCAGGGCGTTGTCCATACGCAAGAGAGCACGAAGAACTAGTGGCGGGGGTTCATACCCATCGTGTGACCATCGGGTCACGAACCCGACGAAGGTGCTGGTCAGCGCCCTGCCCTATGCAGCCGCCCGGCCGGCTGCCCTACTCAATGTCACCAAGCTCAGGGCTGTCCCGAGAAAATCCGAACCGCTACGTCGGCGTTTCGATCTTCGTTCGCCACCCGATGTCCTTCCGGATCGGAGCATCGGTTCCGCATGGAGGTTTCCCAACAGCCTAAAGGTCGGACGGTTGCCGAGCGTCGACCATGTCATCGATGATCTGGAAGTCGCTGATGTTCTCGGTGATGAGCGGCACTCCTTCAACGTGGGCGGTGGCTGCGATGGCGAGGTCGATCTGGCGCCGTCTCGGGTTGCCGCCACGGCGGGTCACCGCGGCGGCAAGCTGACCCCAGACGCGGGCGATCTCGACGCTCACTGGTAGCGGGTCGAAGGTCGCTTCGACCACAGCCAGTCGGGTGGTGCGTCGCGCCCGTTCTTCATCGTCCTCGGCGACCAAGACTCCGAAGTGCAGCTCGGTTATCGAGGCGACGCTGATAGCGGCCTCGATCTCCTCGGGCGGGGGGAGGTCCCCTATGAGCACCGACGTGTCGAGCAGGGCCCTCACGAAGCGAACGGGTCCACCACGCCTACCGGCAGTCGCTCGAGATCGGCACCGAGCCCTCGCGGGGCCTCTCCGCGCCAGACGCCAGCGAGCGTTGCACCACTGACCCAGCGGCGCCGATGCACCGGGCCGAGCTCGGCAACAGGACGACCGGCAACCGTTACGGTGAGGGTCTCGCCGGCCTCGGCCCGACGGAGAACCTCGCCGATATTGTTTCGCAGCTCCTTCTGTGCGATGTCACTCATAGCCCTATGGTAGCAGAACTGCTACCATAGGGACTTGGGGAGCGTCGAATTACTCGTGGCTGGCGCGAAGGGTCCAAGTACGCGATCGCCGGCTCGAACAGCAGCTATCGGGACAGCGAGGCTCGCCGACGATGGCACTCGGCTTTCTCTACAGCCTGGTCCGCCGTGTCGCCGAACTGCTCCGGATCCACCGGATGGATGCCGCGGCCAAGGACGCCGGGATCCTCGTGCTCCGTCACCAGCTCGCCGTGCTCCAGCGCCAGGTCACCCGTCCCCGATTCTCCCGGTCCGACCGGGCGCTCATCGCCACCCTGGCGAAGCTGGTGCCACGCGAGCGGTGTGCCGCGTTCCTCGTCACTCCCGAGACGATCCTGCGCTGGCATCGGGCCCTCGTCCGCCGCCGCTGGAGCCATCCCCACCGCGGACCCGGCCGACCACCGCTGCCCCAGGAGACCGCCGAGCTGATCGTACGCCTCGCCCGCGAGAACCCCCGGTGGGGTTACTCGAGGATCGTCGGTGAGTGCAAGACGGTCGGTGTCGCGGTCGCGGTGTCCAAGGGCAGCATCGCCAACGTGCTGCGCAACCACGGACTGCCACCAGCCCCTCGCCGGGCAGGACCCACGTGGTCGGAGCTCCTCCGAGCCCAGGCCAAGGGGATCGTGGCGACCGACTTCTTCCATGTCGATTCGGTGCGGCGCTCCGCCGCTACTGCGTCTTGTTCGTGATCGAGGTGGAGACCTGCGTCGTGCACCTGCTCGGCGTGACGACGAACCCGAGCGGACCGTGGGTCACCCAGGTCGCCCGGAACTCCTGTCGTGATCTCGAGGAGAAGGAAGCGGTTCGGGTTCTTGGGTCCCGACCGGGGCAGCAAGTTCACGTCCGGCTTCGACGCCGTCTTCGCCTCAATCGGCGTCGAGGCCATCAAGATCCCGGTCAGATCGCCGCGAGCGAACGCGTTTGCCGAACGGTTCGTGCGGACCGTCCGCACAGAGTGCCTCGACCACCTGCTCATCTGCTCTCGACGTCACCTCGAGGCGACCGTCAGCGAGTACCTCCGCCACTACAACCAGGCGAGGCCGCACCGATCCTTTGATCTTGCTCAGCCGATCCCGAAGCCGGCGCCACCTGCCGGCAACACGATCAACCAACGCGACGTGCTCGGCGGCAACATCGGCGACTACGATCTCGAGCTCGAGCCTTCGCCGAGCGAAGGCCCGGTCGGGCACCCAAAACGACTGGTGCCTCTCCTGACGAGCGGCGGGCTCGAGGCAGCAGACCCGCGAGCTGGTCCAGTCCCCGTGCGCTCGTACGGCCTCGACACGGTGCTCTCGCCCGGCCGTTCGGACTCGATGCGGTTCGAACTCGACGTCGCCAGCGTCGAGTTTCTGGACCCTTCAGGGTGGCCGTGGGAGCTGGGCGCGAGGAGTCACTACCGCTGTTTTTTTGCGGTAGCACCCTCGGAATTCCTGATGACCGTTGACACGACGCGGCGATACTTGGGCCGTGGACGAGCTGCGAGCACCGGCGACGTGGACCACCCCGACCGAAGAGTGGGACTGGATCGCCGAGCGTCTCGGACCCTTCGCCACGTCCGTCACCTCGGTGGTCCCCGCCGGGTTCTCCGGCTATGCCCGGATCCTGCACCCCGCCGAGGAGCCGGCAACCGGCGACCGCCTGGTGCGCTGGTCGGAGGTGGCCCGATGGAGCGGTGTGGAGCTTCGCCCAGACGCCCACTTCCACACCGTCGCGCTGCCCGAGGTTCGCCCCGAGGCACCTGCGCCGTGGCGAAGCCAGGGGCCCGCACAAGGTCGCCTCTACCTCCCCGACGCAGACGTGCTCGCCGAGATCC
>JAKARG010000418.1 GCA_021819345.1 Actinomycetes bacterium
CCTGGATGCCGGGCCGGCAGGATTCGGCTCGCAGACCCGCTATGGCAACCGCCGGTGGGGTCGGAGCGGCTCGCGCAGCTTGGCCGCCGCCGGCCGCCGCCTCGGAGTCTCGCATGCAGCCCTCCTCGCCGCCCCGCTGCTCCTCGGGGCGGCGGTCGCGGTCCCCGGACCGGCGCCGCAGCCGCCGGCTCCTCCTGCACCGGCCGGGGGCTGCGCAGCCGGCGTCCCGAACGTGGCCCGCCTCGGCGCTCCCGTGCTCGACCGGCTGGAGGTCGGCAGCCCCCTGACGTCATTGCAACGCAGCTACCTCTGCTCGGTGGCGGAGGATACGTGGAAGTTCTTCCTGGCGGACGCCGACACCCCGACCGGCCTACCGATGGACAACATCGGCTTCGACGGTGCCCCGGCTACGGGCCCCTACACCAACGCCTCGGACATCGCCATGTACCTCTGGGCGATAGCGGCTGCCCGCCAGCTGGGTATCGTCTCCCCGGGTCACGCCCGGAGCCTCGCTGCCGCCGAGCTCGCAGCCATCGGTCGTCTGGTCAGCAGCGACGGCTTCCTCTTCGACTGGTACTCGACGACGACCGGCCAGGTCATCACCGGGCCGGGAGGAGGACCGGTCTCGTCGCTGACCGGGCACGCCCTGTCGACGGTCAACAACGGGTGGTACGCCTCGGCGCTGGTGGTGACCAGGGAGGCGTTCCCGTCGTTGTACGGGCAGGCGACGGCGCTGCTCGACCGCATGGACTTCGGGCTCTTCTACGACTCGGCCGACGGGCAGCTCTATGGTGACTACCAGGTCGGCGTAGGTCCGGCGAGCTACGAGAATGGCGCGCTCGACACCGACTGGAGGATCGCCAACTACATGGGCCTCGGCCTCCAGCAGCTGCCTGGTCGCTCGTGGTGGGACACCTGGCTGACCTTCCCTCCGAGCCTCGGGTTCACCTGGCAGACCCAGGAGCCCAGCGGTCCCACAGTGAGCTACGTGGACCCTTATTCGGCCAAAACCTACTCGGTCTACGAGGGCCACTACACCTACGACGGGATCCAGTACATCCCGAGCTGGGGAGGCAGCGAGTTCGAGGCGCTGATGGCGCCGCTCGTGGTCCCCGAGACCAGCTGGGGGACCAACGGGTTCGGGCAGAACGATGTGAACTACGCCGAGGCGTCCATCGCCTATGCGACCGACGCCCTCCATTACGACGTGTGGGGCCTGTCGCCGGCGAGCATCCCGGGCACCACGGGTGGCTACGACACCTACGGCGCCTACGAGCTCGGCGAGGGCGGCTCCGGGAACGCCTACGCCAACACCGCCGTTGCCCCTTACGCATCGTTCCTCGCTCTGCCGATCCTGCCCCAGCAGGCCTACGCGAACATCACCACCATCGCGCATGACTACCCGGGGATCGTCGGGCCCGACGGCTTCTTCGACTCCCTCGACCCGACGACCGGGACGGTGGCGCCCCGCTATCTCGCTCTGGATCAGGGGATGGTGCTCGCCGGCGTCGATGACGCCCTAGAAGGCGGGGGGCTGCAGCGCTACTTCGCCGCCGATCCCGTAGGACAGCGCATCCGTCCCTACCTGGCGGAGGAGAACTTCGACCTCGTCGCCTATCCCGGCACCCGGCTCAGCGCCGGTGGCCCGGCCCCCGGTGGCCCGCCTGCCGGTGCCCCGCCTGCCGGTGGCCCGGCCCCCGGTGGCCCCGCTCCCGGTGGCCGACACGTGGTGCCGTGACCGCCCGCAGGTCGGCACGCCAGGAGACCGGAGAGAGCAGCTGGGATCGCCTCCACGTTCCGAGGTCGTCCAGGCCGGGATCGCGACCTAGCCCACTTGCCGATGCTCGCCTTGGTGCTGCTCAGGGACCGCCCGGCGTTGCGGGCGATCCCTCTGGTCGGTAGCCGAGCCCGTGCCGGATCAGGGGTCGGAAAATAGTTGGTCGGGGGATCGGCCCGACTTGACAACCTCCCGGCGGGGCCTAGGATAAGCGCTAAACAACAGGCCGGCAACGGAGCCGACCGGGGGAAAGTCGAGTTTTGATGACAGACGCTCAGTTGGCGAGTGGCAGAGGGTCGGCCTTCGGCTTCAGATATCGCCGCCGGGCGTGGACCGGGGATGGCTGGCCGGTCCCTGCCGAGGTTCGACCCAGGATCCAGGTGATGGAGGTTCGGGCACACGATGACTAGCACGAGCTCTGCTCGAACAGATTGGGAGCAAAGGGTCTACGACCGGACCGGGTCTGCAGTCTTGGAGGTGGACCTGCCGAGAGTTTCAGGTCTGCGTGCCGAAGCGGGTGTGGGCCATGTCGCGCTGTCGTGGGATGCAGTCCCGGGAGCGGCCGGCTACCTGATCAGGTGCACCTGGCCCGACGGGCTCGCCGAGGTACTGGACCACGGAGGCTCCGACGTGAAGCCAGTGGCCGCAACCAGGTTCGCGCTCACCGGCGTGCCAGACGGCGCAGAGGTGACGGTCGAGGTGGCGGCGGTTGCCGGAGCCGACCTACCGAGCGGGGAGTGGTCGGAACCGGTGAGGGCGCAGACGAGGACCGGCGATCCAGGTGTGGTCGCCGTTCGGACCGACCTCTCCGGGCCGGCCAGGCCCCTCGACCGCCCCTGGGCGATGGTGGGCTCGGAGCGCCTGTCCCAGCTGCTGCTCGGCCAGAAAGAGGACCACGGGCATCCGATAGCAGCCGAGTTCCTCGAGGCGCTTCGCATTGCCCACGACGAGCTCGGGGTGCGCCAGGTAAGGGCGCACGCGGTCTTCCATGACGACCTCGGGGTGGCGCAACGGTCTCCGTCGGGTGATCTGGAGCTCGATTTCTCGAAGATCGACCACATCTACGACACTTTGTTGGAGGTCGGGCTCCGCCCTGTCGTCGAGTTGTCGTTCATGCCGGCCGATCTCGCCAGGGACCCGACCGAGACCGTCTTCACCTACCAGGGGCACATCTCGCCGCCGCGGGACTGGGGAGATTGGTACGAGCTGGTGCGGGGGCTGGCCTCTCATCTGGTCGCCCGCTACGGAGCCCCGGAGGTCGCCAACTGGCCGTTCGAGGTCTGGAACGAGCCGAACCTGGCGGTGTTCTGGACCGGGACACAGGAGGACTACCTGAGGCTCTACGACGAGTCGGCCCGGGCGCTGAAGGACGTCTACCCCGATCTGCAGGTCGGGGGCCCCTCCAGTGCCGCCGCCGAGTGGGTGGAGGCCCTCGCCTCCCATGCCGAGCTGACCGGAGCGCCGCTCGACTTCGTCTCCACCCATACCTACGGCAACTATCCCCTCGACCTCCGCCCTGCCCTCGCCCGTCACGGCTTCGATCGGGTCCCGATCTACTGGACCGAGTGGGGAGTGGGTAGCACCCACTTCGGCCCCATACACGACTCGGCTTTCGGTGCACCGTTCCTGTTGAGCGGGTTCGCCTCGGCGCGAGGTCGGGTCGACTCCCTTTCGCATTGGGTGATCAGCGACCACTTCGAAGAGCTCGGTCGTCCCCCGAGGCTC
>JAKARG010000419.1 GCA_021819345.1 Actinomycetes bacterium
TTGGCCTTGGACGGCAAGCAGCCCGGTGCCGCCCAGGTCGACGACGTCTCCTATCCGGACGCCGAAGGCTTCGGAGATGCGCAGGCCCATGATCCGCTGGAGCCAGAAGGCGAGCTGGTGGACGGGGTGGAGGTGGGAGGCGAGCCGGGCGCACTCGGGGAGGCTGAGCGGCCGGGGCTGTCCGCCTCGGTCGGGCCGTCGACGGTCGGCCTTGTCGGCGAGGGGGGCGTCGAGGCCTTCGGTGGGGTCGAAGCCGGGCGGGAACAGGCCGTTGGCCCGGGCGAAGGCGAGGATGCGGCGCAGCACCCACAGGGCGTCGGTCACGTACCCCTGGGAGAGGCCGGCGGGCGCCCGGCGTTTGACGGTAATGGCGAGGGCTGCGGCGGCGGGCACGCGAACCTGGCCCGTGGGGGCGCGGTAGGCGCCGGGGAGCTGCCCGGCGCGCCAGCGCCGCCGGGCGGTCGGCAGGCTCACCCCGGCGGCCTTGGCGGCTTGGGCGAGGTTCAGCTCCTCCCCGTCGCGGAAGGGCCCGGGAACCGGCGGCGGCCCGAGCAGGGCGCCGCTCACCTCGGCGCGGCCGCGCCCGACGAGGTGGAGCAGCCACTCGTGGGCCATGAAGTAGGTGACGTCCGCGATCGTCGTCGTGCGAGGCGCGAACCACGGGACGAGGAAGCCTTCGACGATGCGCCGGACCCGTTCGGCCCGTTCGGGGCCGCCGCGGCGCAGGTCCTCGTAGGCGGCGGCCATCCACGCCCGCGACAGCGACGCGACGTCGGGCTGAAGCCGGGGCGCCTGGCTCGGGCGGGTCTTCGGCCGGGGCGCCTTGGTGGTGCGGAACCGGTCGGGGTCGGGAAGCCGCTCGCCGGCACGGGCGGCGGCGGCGGCCTGGGTGAGCCACGCTTGGGCGTCGGCCTGGCTGGCGAAGGGCTCCTCACGGCGGCGTCCCACTCCGCCGGGTTGGGGGACGCTCGCCCACCAGCGGTTCTGGTGGTGGCGGAGCGACCCGGTGATCGGCCGGCCCATCAGGAGGCCTTTCCGAGGTGGTCGACGGCGAGCTGGCGCAAGAAGGCCAGTTCGTCGTCCTGGCGGGCGAGCAGGTCTTCGAGCGCCGAGATGCGGGACTCTGCCCGGGCCAGTGCCATGACCACCGACGACCCCGTGCCGCCGTGGCCGGCGCTCGCCTCGGGCGCAGCGTCGCTATCGGTGCCCTCAGGGCGCAGGAGGCCGGCGGCGGCGAGGTCGTCGACGGCGATGAGCCAGCGCTGCCCGTAGAGGCGGGAGTGCGGGAGGCGCCCGGCGCGCCGCGCCCGCACGATGGTGTCTCGGGAGCAGCCGGCGAGCGAGGCCGCCTGGCGCTGGTCGATGAGCCGCCCCGGGGCCTCTCGGCCGGTGACGGGCGTCGTCGTGGTGAGGGCGGGGTGTCGGCCCATGGCCGTGGGCGTTCCTCCTTCTTGGGGTCGGGAAGGTGTGGGCTTGGGGCCTCGAGGAGGCCTCTTTCGGGCGGACAAGTCAAGGCCATCGCTCGCCACTGGCGCGCTGCGTCGCTGCGGCGCAGCGGTGCCGGTCACGCCGCCCTCCGTGCCGACGGGGCGTTCAGGCGCTGCGGGAGGCGGACGACGGTGCCAGCGGCACCGACGGAGATCGGCGGGGTCCGGAAGACGAGGAGGTCCTCGTGGGCGATCACCTGGCGGGGGACGCCTTTGGCGCGGGCCTTGCGGACCTGTTCGAGGGCGAAGAACGAGCAGCGGGGCACGAGCCGGTCGTCGCGCAGGGCGGCGAGGAGGGCGACGTTTCGCTCGTAGAGGACGAGGCCGGACTCCTCGCCGACGCGGACCATGGCCCCGGGCAGGTCGACGAGTCGCCCGTTCGACCAGAAGGGCCGCACCGTCATCACCACGAACCCGCCAGGGCGCAGCACCCGCTGGCAGCCGGCAAGGATCGTGCCCATCGCGTCCAAGAGGCCGCCGATCCCGACATGGGCGAGGTTGGCCCGGTCGGTCGAGTAGCGGTTGTGCGACTTGGCGATCCCCTGGCCGGGCCGGGCGGTGACCCGGCCGTGCAGCGACGCCCCATAGGGCGGGGAGGTGACCACGAGGGCCACCAGGCCGACGGCGGCGGGATCGAGCCCGGCGGGAAGGTGCCGGGCGTCTCCGCAGACCACCTCGCCGTGACCGGTCGCGCCCTGGCTGGCGGCGTGGCGAAGGTTGGCCCGGGCGAGCTCGACCCATGGCGGCTCGTACTCGACCCCGATGGTGTCGCGCCCCAGGTGGACGGCTTCGACGAGGGTGGAGCCGATGCCGGCCATCGGATCGAGGACCAGGTCTCCTGGGGCGCTGTAGGTGGCGATGGCGCGTGCGGCGATGGCGGGGAGCATCTTGGCGGGATGGGTGCCGGAGATCTCGACGTAGCGCCCGGCGCGCTGAGCCCGGGCGTTTTGCTGGGCGGTCGGCCAGACCGACAGCGGGAGGTCAGCGGGCATCGGCGGTCTCCTCTCGGGTCGTTGGTGGGCGGCTGAAGACGGTCACGTCCTCGTGGGCGACGAGGTGGGCGGGCTCGCCCTTGGCGCGGGCGTGGCGGATCTGGGTGGTCTGCCAGTAGGAGGGCCGGGCGACGAGGTCGCCGTCTCTGATCGCGGCGTGCAGCGCGATCACGTGGCCGAGGTAGCTGAACCCCGCCCCGATGGCGAGGGAGACGGTGAGCCCGGCGAGGTCCAGGGTGCGGCCCTTCCTGCGGGTGTTCTTCGTCACCACGACCAGGTGGCCGCCGGGACGGAGCACGGCATGGCAGGCGGCGTAGATCTCGGCCATGGCCTGCTCGTAGGCGGGGCCGCGGGCGTGGCCGAGGTTGGCCTTGTCGGTCGAGTAGTTGAGGGTGTCGGCGGGGCAGAGTCGGCCGCCGGCGATCCATGCCTGCTTGTCGATCATCCCGGCGTCGCACCCGTACGGCGGGGACGTGACGACCAGGTCGACCGTGCCGGCGAGGTCACCGAGGACGTCTTGGAGCTGGCGGGCGTCGCCCTGGCGGATCCCGGTGAGACAGCGGGACGCGCCGTCGAGCATGTGGTCGAGGTTGTCGGTGGCAAGGGTGACCCAGCGCTCGTCGAGCTCGACCCCGACGGCACGCCGACCGAGCAGCGCGGCCTCGGCCAAGGTGGTGCCGATGCCGGCGAGGGGGTCACAGACGAGGTCGCCGGGAGCGGAGTACTCGGCGACGATGCGCCGGGCGAGCTCGGGGAGCATCTTTCCGGGATGGCGGGCGACCCCGGGCAGGTAGCGCCCGGCACGCTGCCACTGGGCGGTGCTCTGCGCGACCGGCCAGATGGCAAGCGGCACCTCGGGCCGGGCTGGGTGAGACGTGTTGGGGGGTGTGGTGGTGGTCATGGGCGGCCCACGACCGGGCAAGCGTCACCTAAAGAACATGGGGCAGGGACACCGTTTTCAACAAAATCCGCCTCAGAACCTCTCGGATCTTCTCCCCGACCTGGTTTCCGGC
>JAKARG010000420.1 GCA_021819345.1 Actinomycetes bacterium
GATCTCTGTCGCGCTGGTTGGAATTTCCGAAGCACTCCGGCTCGGAGGAGGGGAGCCGATGATAAGACTGTCCGTCGAAATCCCGAGCGCGGTGCTGATTCCGTAAAGCGTACTCACCGAGGGGTTGGTCGTCCCGCCCTCGATCTGGGAGATCATGCTCGCTGAGCAATTCACCTTTCGCGCGAGCTCGCGGACCCCCATGCCCCGCTCCACCCTTGCCTGGCGAATCCGCTCGCCGAGCTTCTCCACTGGCTTCACAGTCTTCGTGATCGGGCGCCGGTCATTCACGCGGTCTGCGTTTGCGGCAGGCAGTGGCTGCGGCGTCTTACGCAGACGCGGGTGACCGGACGAGGTCTCTGCCCCTCTCCGGTCGGCGGTAGAAGGCTGAACGGATCCCCGATCTCGCCCGCCAGTCACGGCTCCGAGGTTAGCAGGCTGTTCGATCCTGCTTGACGGCTTCCTTCCTTGTACGGTGTCAGGTGCCCTCACGCCGAAGACGTAGTGGCCTCCCTCATCGTCGACGACGAAGCTCGCGGCCTTATTCTGGTACGGGCTAGTGGCTTCGTTTCTCCGGCTGCTACATCATGGGGTCGTCGCTGCGGAGATAACCATCGGCGACCTCGGCCCCAGTGACCAGCCCAGTGACGACGACCTGCTCGAGGAGCCGCCGAAAGATCGGGTCTCTGGTGCGAAAGTTCGGGCGGTTGAAGCGGAAGCTGAACTCCTTGAGGTAGGCCTGCAGGGTGAGCAGGGGCGATCGAGCCCCGGTAGGTGTCGAGGATCCAGCGTTTGCAGGCTGGTTACTCGGTGCACGCCTGGCATCACGACATGCGCGGGGTCCGGCGAGGCCGAGAGCGATGCCACCTTGTGGGTGCAAGGGTTTTTCAGGGTCTCCTGCTCCATCCGTGGGTCGATAGGCGCAGATCGCGTGCGCATGGACGAGGTCTTGGGACGGTCGGCATCGTGAACGCTCCCCGGTTGAGGGTGCGATCGGAGAGCGATGACCCTCCATCGCTCTCATGAGAGCGCCTTCCACGCCCGGAGCCCGGGTCAAGGGGCAAGCGAGCGCAGCGAGCGCAGAGCGAGGATGCGGAGCCCGATGGGCGAGGCGAGCGGAGCGAGCCGACGGCCCGGCCGACGCCCATCGTGGCGGCGCCCCGCAGCGACCCTTGAGGTGGGCGGGAGGGCGTGGCACCCAGGAGACGATGAGCCGGCCCACAGGGCCGGCGTCTCCTTCGGTCTCAGGCGGCTCTGCCGGGAAGCGGCGGACAGTAGCCGCCGCGGTCCAAGTAGGCGAGGGCGATCATGTGCTCGGGATCATGGAAGCCGAAGGCCATGCGGTGGAGCACCCGGAGCTTGGCGTTCGTGGACTCGATCAGGGCGTTCGAACCAGCCGTCGACTGCACCCGAACCCCATGATCTGACGAAGCACGGACGGGTGAGGGTCACCCACCCGTTCCACCCGCTCGCTGGTCAGGACGTCGAGTTCGTCAAGCGGCGCAAATGCTGGCGCCAGGACAGGGTCTACGTCTTCGACAGCGCCGGTGACCTGGTCAACCTGCCGGCGGAGTGGACCGATGTGGTAGCGCCGGACCCCTTCGTCGTGGCCAACGCCGGCCGGGCTCCGTTCCACCTCACCGGCCTCATCGAGTTGGCCGACATCGTGGCGTCCCGGCGCAATGACGCTGCGAGCGGTGTCAAGCGGACTTTGCCGTGAGTGTCCAGTGGTTTATGCCGTCGCTACGCCGGGCAGTGCGCTGGGCGGCAGTGCATGTCAAGCGAGAGTCGGTAGCGCAGCAGGCACCAGTACGCGGCCACGACCGCCCATCCACCAGACTCGCTGAGAGCAACGGCACAATAGTGTGGACGGACGAAGGCAGGAGGCAGCGTGTCGAGACACCCAGACCCAAAGGTCGCCGAGCTGGCCCGCTCCCGGACCCTCAACCCGCACCCCGAAGCCGTCGCCGACGAGCTGTTCGCCGGCTCTTCGTTCTTCGACGCCCGGGACCTCGTGCAGGTGAAGTACGAGATGCTGCGCAAGGTCGAGCGCCAGGAGGCCTCGGTGGCCGGGGCCGCGGCCTCCTTCGGGCTGTCCCGTCAGACGTACTACACCGCCGCACAGGCCCTCAGCGACGGTGGCTTGCCGGGGCTCTTGCCCGAGAAACCTGGTCCGCGCCGCGCGCACAAGCTGACCGACGAGGTGCTCGACTACGCCGCCTCGCTCCTGGCCGATGGCTCCGCGCGGACTTCGGCCGACCTGGCCCGGGCGATCGAGGAGCACTTCGGCCTCCACGTCCACCGGCGCTCGGTCGAGCGCGCGCTCTCCCGCCGGGGAGCAGACGGGGGGCCCAAAAGCGCGTGACGCTGGTCGCGGCGCTGTTGGCAGCGCTGCGTGCGATGCCTACGAACGTCTCCGCCAGGCGGTCGTCTCGGGTGACGCCGGCGGCTGGCGACTCGGGCATGGCGTGCTCGTCACCAAGGGCATGGCGGCCTGGATCGCCGCGTGGGCCGCCCCAACGGATGCACCTGTGAGCGAGACGACGGCGCCGGTCCTGTCCCTCGATCCCCTCCCCATCCCACGTCCGTCCAAGGCGCCGTCGTCTCGTCCCGGTGCCAACCCGATCGTCACCGTCCTCGCCCAGATGGCCCTCGCCCACGCGTGATCCCACGCGCCCACAGAAAGGATCCGTCCATGCCCGAGCCCTCGACCAAGGTGACCGCCGGCCACCTGGCGCGTGACGCCTACTTGTACATCCGCCAGTCGAGCCTCCACCAAGTCGCCCACAACACCGAGTCGTCGCGCCGCCAATACGACCTGCGAGGCCGGGCGGTCGCCCTCGGTTGGCCGGCCGACAAGGTGATCGTGATCGACGTCGACCAGGGACAGTCCGGCGCCTCGGCCGCCGACCGGGAAGGGTTCCAGCGTCTGGTGGCCGACGTGTCACTCGGAAAGGCCGGCATCGTGCTCGGGCTCGAGTGCTCGCGCCTCGCGCGCAACAACGCCGACTGGCACCAGCTCCTCCAGCTCTGCTCGTTCACGGGCACGCTCATCTGCGACGAAGACGGCCTCTACGACCCCTCGACCATCAACGACCGGCTGCTCCTCGGCTTGAAAGGCACGATGTCGGAGGCCGAACTGCACTTCTTGCGGGCCCGGCTCCAAGGGGGCCTCATCGCCAAGGCGCGCCGGGGCGAGCTGGCCCTGCGTCTTCCGATCGGCTTCGTCTACGACGCCGCGGGCGCGGTCCGCCTCGACCCCGACGTCCAGGTGCGCGACACCATCTCCCATCTCTTCTCCACCTTCGAGCGCACCGGTTCTGCGCAGGCGGTGGTGAAGGCCATGCGCAAAGAAGACATCCGCTTCCCGGCCCGGCACTTGGGCGGCCCCCACCACGGCGAGCTGTACTGGGTGCCGGTGCTCCACGGCACCGTCCTGTTCACGCTGCACAACCCCCGCTACGCCGGCTGCTACTTCTATGGCCGCCGACGGC
>JAKARG010000421.1 GCA_021819345.1 Actinomycetes bacterium
TCCTCTCCGACACCGAGAAGGAGGCGACCGCCTACCACGAGGGCGGCCACGCCCTGCTCGCCTACGTCCTGCCCGACGCCGACCCGGTGCACAAGGTGACGATCCTGCCGACCGGGATGGCCCTCGGGGTGACCCAGCAGCTTCCCCTGGAGGAGCGTCACACCTACTGGCGGGAGTACATCGAGGACACCGTCTGCGTGATGATGGGCGGGCGCTGCGCCGAGAGGCTCGAGTTCGGCACCATCTCCACCGGCGGCTCCAACGACATCCAGAGGGCCACCGAGCTCGCCCGGAAGATGGTCCGGGAGTTCGGGATGAGCGAGCGGATCGGACCGATGGCCTGGGGCCAGGAGGGCCAGGTGTTCCTCGGCGAGGACCTGATGCACGCCGCCAGGGACTACAGCGACGTCACCTCGCGGGTGATCGACGAGGAAGTCGAGCGCATACTGCGCGAGCAGGAGGCGAGGGCCACCCGTCTGCTCGATCTGCACCACCAGGGCCTCGCGCTCGTCGCCAAGGCGCTGCTGGAGCGGGAGACGATCGACGGGGCCGAGGTCGGGCGACTGGTCGACGAGGGCTTCGGCCGCCCGGTCCACGACCACCCCGAGCTCGTCCCGAGCTTCGCCCCGACCGAGAGCATCGACGGCCACGACACCGAGGCCACCCCGGCCGGCGGGCCCGGCGTCGGCGCCTTCCCGGTGCAGACCAACGGCTGGCAGCGCTCGGCCACCGATGGTCCCGACCGGACCCGGAGGGCCTCGGGCCCCGAGTAGCCCACCTGCACCCGGAGACCCCGGCAACGACCGACCGAGCCCGGTCGGCCCCGTGCCACTCAGCCCCGTGCCGGTCGGCCCCGTGCCGGTCGGCCCGAGCCCGCCGTCAGCCTCGGGGCAGCACCGGTGTGCCGAGGCTCTCGGTGAGGCCGCCCGCCCTTCCGGGGTCGGCCAGCTGGACCGACGCCACCACCGGGTGGCTGGCCACGAGGGCCAGCGGGCCGGGTAGCGGCTCGGGGAGATGCGCCAGGTCGACGACGAACGGCGCGTCACCGCTGAGCTCGAGCGGCCCCAGGCCTCGCACCGGCACCAGGCTCCCGGAGACGAGGCTGTCGAGGCGCACTGCCGTCCGCCCACCCGAGACCGCCGCCACGGCGATCCCCACCAGGCGGTCCCCACCGACGCGCGGTGCACCGAGCAGCCACTGCGTCGCCGGCAGGGTGGCCCCTACCACGCCGACGCTCCCCCGCTCGCTCGACGGATAGGAGGCGACGAGGGTCCGTTCGGCCACCACCGGAACACCGTTCAGGCTGTGCAGGAACGCCCCGTAGGGCACCCCGGCAGGAATGCGGGCCGATGCCGAGGTGGGCAGCGTCGCCACCTGTCCCGGTCCGACGGTGAGCAGGAACGGCTCGGCGGACCCCTCGTCCAGGGCGACCGAGAGCGAGACCCGAGCCGTGCGGGCCCCGGGGTCGTAGATCCGGTAGACCTCGGAGGTCCCGCGGGCGGTGCCCCCGTCGGGCCACCACCAGCGGGTGGACGCGCCCGGCGCCCCGGGCACCTCCACCACCCCTTCGAAGGGGGACGCGGGATCGGCCAGGGGCGCCAGGGCCGCCTTGGTGCCGAGGATCACCGCACCCTTGGCAGGTCGGGCGACCGCCTCGACCTCCCATGCGACGACCGAGCCCGAGCTGGTGGACACCGTCGTGGCGATGTAGCTCCGCCTGCGCAGACGGCTCCGCAACGGGACGACCACCATCCCGCCGGCGGGGACCACCAGTCCCTGAAGCTCGCTCGGCACCTCCCGGCCCTCGTCGGTGGTGAACGAGAGGTCGACGATCGCCGGGGCTGCGCCGGGGTCGAGCAGGATGATCGTGGTCGTCGCGTTGACGAGGGTCTCGCCAGAGGCGAAGTACCACGACGGGGACACCGCGGTGGCGCAGGGCTGCAAGGTCGCGCCCAGGGGTCCGCTCGTCTCCTGCTCGACGCTCGCCGAGCCGCCGTCGAAGGTCACCTCCGCGCCCACCCAGGCCGCACCGCCGGGGACGGTCTCGGGCAACGTCGCCGAGCTGCGAGCAGCGACGACGACGGCGAGCGACCGGGACCTCCCGGCGTCCGAGACGATCCTCACCGCAGCCCTGACGGCCCGCCCGCCGGAGTCGACCAGCAGGAGCCGTCCACTCGCTGCACCGGAGCGCACGTCGGTCGCCCCGGCGCAGTACCAGGCCGAGGAGACCGCGTCGGCGGGGGCGACGACCGAGACCGCAGAGGCCGCCACGCCAGGAGGCGACGCCGCCCTCGGGGCGCCGGGGCCACCGGCGAGCACGCCGACGAGGAGGCCGGCACCGAGCACTGCGACCACCGGGAGCCGGGGGAGCGCTCGGCGCCCTGACGGCGCGGGGCGACCTGACGGTGCGGGGCTCCCCGACGACGCGGGGCGCTCTGAGGGTGCGGGGCGCTCGCTCGCTGTCGGGCGGGCGGGTTGGCCTTGCTCAGCCATCCGCCCACAGCTCCTCGTCGTCGCCCACGACAGGCACTGGGGAGGCCTGCAGCGCCCGCCGGCCGATCTCGGAGCCACCTGCAGCCAGCGCGGGCTCCGGCTTGCCGGGCCAGGTCCCGTCCTCGGGCGCAGGAGCCTCGGCGTCACCCCTGCGGGCCGCCCAGGTTGCCGCAACGGCGAGCGCCCACAGGACCACCACGAGCCACTGGAGGCCACGGCGCAGCGGTGCTCCCCCCGGCTGGAGCACGGCAGGCCCGCTCACCCCCGGAGGCACCGTCCAGGACATCCCGACGTCGAGCGCCCGGCTCGGCCGGAGGGTGTGGTGGTCGACCAGGAGCCTCCATCCCGGCGAGAAGGTGGCCGACACGTAGATCCGCTCGCCGGAGGAAACCTCCCCGCGCGCGCCTACCGGTCCTCCCGACAGCGCAGCGCGGGTGGCGACGAGGTCCGCAGCCACCAGCTCGCCGGGCGAGACCCGGGCCGGCAGTCCGACGCCACCCGGCACCTCGGCCCGCACCGGCACCCACGCGGCGTTCGAGTAGACGAGGTAGTGGGGGTCCGATCCGACCTGCTCGAGGTCGGTCTGGCGGTCGAGGCCGTCGACGAGCGCCCTCGGGACCGGCACCGGCTCGGCCCCGCTGCCAGAGGGCGCGTCGAAGCGGGGGACCACCAGGTACCGGACGCCGAGCGGCCCGAGCAGGTGGCCCAACTGGCCGGTGAGGCCGTCGGTAGCCAGAGCGAGGTCGGCCGAGACCGTGGATGCCCCTCCGAGCGGACCGGAGGTCCAGGTCGTGGCGACCGTCGGGAGGCCGTCGAAGGACATGGCCCAGGCCTCGCCACCCCCGGTCGGCACCGAGGCCATCGGGATGGCGCGAGGGTCTCCGACCCAGAGCACCCGGTAGTCACCGCCCTCGACTGCGTCGAGCGAGGCCAGCGCGGAGGACGGACCGGCCGTGGGCAGCTGCCACCTTCCCCCGACGGCGTCGGCGACGCTCGGT
>JAKARG010000422.1 GCA_021819345.1 Actinomycetes bacterium
GGCACTACGAGGACTGGGACTCCCACGCCTATCACTGCCAGGACTAGTCCTGGCAGGACTACGAGTGACAGGACCAGGCGAAGCCAGTCGGAGGGGGTTTACGGTCAGCTTGGGCCGGTGTCACCGTGCGCCGCAGAGTCCTCCCCGGCGAGCTCGCCTCGGGTCGCTTCCGCCAGCGGCGGTGTACCAGCTCATCGTCGAGGACGGTGCCGGTCAGGTGAGGGCGATCACATGATGGAGAGCTCCACGAGAGGGGGTAGGCCGCAAGTGGGCATCACGGCAGGCGCCAACGAGACCGCGAGCCAGCTCCGAGCCCGGCGGGATCGATCGGATGCACCACGCAGCCACTGGTATCCCTCGGCGGGAGTCGCTGCCTGCCTCGTCGTCGCCGGATCGGTGCTGGCGGCCTGTGGCGGTGCGAGCGGCTCGGCGTCGCCTTCTACCACGGAGCGACCCGTCCAGTCGTCGAGCTCGACGTCGTCGACGCCTGCCTCGACATCGACGAGCACGACGACGTCGGCGACTGCTGCGGCCGTGCTCGCCGCCTACCGTGCCGAGTGGAGGGCATTCGAACAAGCCCTCGCCGGCGCCAACCCCGAAGATCCCGAACTGGCTGCGACGATGGTTCCACCGCAGTTGACCGGGGTCCGGGCGAACCTGACCGTCGACCGTCGCAAGGGCATGGTGGGAAGAGGCTCGTTCACGCTCCACCCGAAGCTCGTCTCGTTGTCCGCAACGACGGCGACGGTCGTGGACTGCGCCTACAGCACCTCGGTGCTTGTGTACGCGAAGACCGGCAAGCCAGTGCCCCCGATCACTCCTCCAGAGAATGATGGCGTCAGCTCCGAGCTGGTCCAGACCGGCGGCGCATGGAAGGTCTACAAGCAGACGGTGACGGAGGGGAAATGCACCCCCGGCTCTTGAGGTTCGCCGCGGTGCTCGCAGCCGTGGCGGTGTCGGCGATTGCAGGCGCGAGCCCCGCCTGGGCAGCGGACACCGGCGGGGAGAACACGGCGAACGCGCAGGCCTCCGGCGGCACCCTCACCGTCGTGGCCGGCCACACCTACTGGAGCCCGCCGCAGGGCTCCTCCTGGGCGACAGCGGCCGAGCCCAACCCGGACCAGCCCTACGGCTGCACCTACCGCGCCGGTGGCGCCTCTGCGACCGCGACGCTCGGGGTCGGGGGTTCTCAGCCGGGCCAGTGGATCTTCCCCAGCTGCCGGGGCCCAGGGGTGATCGACCCGATGCCGCCGTTCTGGGTGACCGGCGCGGTCCCCGCGCCAGGCAGCGTGCAGGTCGCCCCGGTGGTCGTCGCCGAGCAGGCCGCCAAGCAGCTCGGGCTCGCCTCGCCGACCATCGAGATGGCTCCGCCCGACGCTTCGGCGCAGCTGGTCGGGCTGGCGTCGTGGCTGTGGATCGACCCGGATCAGTGGCGGGCGGTCTCGGCGTCGGCGACGGCTGGTCCGGTGACCACGACGGCGACGGCCACGCCGACCAAGGTGGTCTGGGACATGGGCAATGGCGCCTCGGTCACCTGCGACGGACCGGGCACCCCCTACAGCCCTGCTGGCCCCGACGCCACGACCGACTGCTCGTATGTCTGGCCCGCGCCGGGCTCTTTCACCGTGACCGCAACGGTCTACTGGTCGGTCACCTGGACGGCCACGGGCGCCCCAGGCGGCGGGACCCTCGGCTTGCAGGCCGGCCCGCCGGCCGAGGCCCCGGTGAGCGTGACCGAGTCCCAGGCGATCAACACCCCATCGGCGGGGAGCAACTGAAGGCGGGAGACAAGGGGAGGAGGGCACCTCATGGCAGAGGTGGCGACCGCAGCCCGGCGCAACGGGCAGCACCCAACAGCTGCTCGTCGCACGCCGCCCGCACCGGGTGTGGGTAGGCGCCGCCAGCTGCCCCTCGTCGTGGTGGGCGTGCTGCTCGTGGTGGGCTGTGCGCTCGCCTTCGCCGACGCGTCGTTGCGCCTCGGCACCCGAGAGGAGGTGCTCGTGGTGGCCCAGCCGGTCGCCGCCGGCCAGGTCCTGAGCCCAGCCGACCTGCGCTCGGTCAGGGTCTCGACCGGCGCCGGGCTCGACGTCGTGGCCGCCGGGGCCGAGGGGAGCGTCGTCGGCCGGCGGGCCGCGGTGCCGCTCGTCGCCGGGTCGCTGCTCACGACGGCGGAGGTTGGCTCCGCGCCGGCGGTCGGCTCGGGGTCCGACGTGGTGGCGCTCGGGCTGAGGGCCGGCGCATACCCGCCCGCCCTTGCTCCCGGGGATCGGGTCGAGGTTGTCCCGGTCCCCGGCTCCTCGTCGGGGAGCGCCACAGGATCGGTCACCGCCGGCAGCCCGGTCGATGCGACGGTGCTCGCGCTCGACGCCGCGCCGGTCGACTCGGGTGGCCCGACGGTGCTGTCGCTTGCGGTCGCGGCGGGCGACGCCAGCGAGGTGGCTGCGCTCGGCGCCGCCGGCCAGGCGTCGGTGGTCGAGATCGGCGCAGGTCGCTGAGATGGGCACAACAGCTGAGCCGGGCACGGGCAGCTGAGATGGGCACGGCCACCGCCTTCGGCTCGGTCCGCTCCTCTGGCGTCACGACCCTCGTGCTCGCTCTGGGCGCCACCTGGCCGGCGGACCGCAAGGCGCTGGTGGTGGAGGCGGACCCCGCCGGGGGGACGCTGGCCGCATTGGCGGGGTGGCCGGCCGAGCCGGGGCTCGTGTCGCTCGCCGCGGCGGCCCGCCGCGGAGCCGAACCCTCCCTCGTCTTCGAGCACTGCCAGCACCTCCCCGACGGGGCGTCGCTCCTCGCCGGCCCGGCCCGTGCCGATCAGGCTCGGAGCGCTCTCGGCATGCTCGCCCCGCTGCTCGGCCGTCTCGGCGAGCTCGATGCGGACGTGCTCTTGGACTGCGGACGGCTGGAGGAGACCTCGCCGGTCCTCGGCGTCTTCGAAGGTGCGGACCGACAAGTGCTGGTGAGCCGGGGGCGCCTGGCGGACCTGCAGGCGGTGGCGTCCTGGCTCGAGCCCCACCCGGCGGGGCCGGGCAGCGGGCTCGTGGTCGTCGGCGACGTCCCCTACCCCGACGCCGAGATCACCGAGGCGTTGGGTCTTGCGGTCCTCGGCCACCTGCCCTGGGACCCGCAGACTCCCGACGCGCTCGTCGCCTATCCGGCCTCGGACCGGCGGCTGCGGATGGCGCCCCTCGTGCGCACGGCGCGCACCCTCGCCGAGCACCTCGCCCGGGATGTGACCCCACTCGGCGCGCTCGATGAGCTCGACGAGGACCTCGAGCCCACCGGCAGGCACGCGCCGGTCGGCGGGTGGTGGTGGGGAGCAGGGTGCTGCAAGCACGGCGGACCGAGACCGCCCCGCACAGAGACGGCACCGTCCCCGAGGAGGCGGCCCAGTGAGGTGGACGGGCGAGGTGGACCGGTGAGGGTGGACCGGTGACCCCCGAGGAAGAGGTGGTGGCCGGCCTGCGATCCGAGGTGCTCTCCTCGCCCAGCGA
>JAKARG010000011.1 GCA_021819345.1 Actinomycetes bacterium
CGTGGTTGGCGACGGCGTCGTAGTCCTCGCCGAAGACGCCGAAGGAAGCGCTCCGGCCCGGCTCCAGGGTGACCTTCGACGGTCCCTCGGTCCCCTTCGACGCCTCGTAGTCGACCCGATCGACGGTTGCCGGGATGTCGACGCCGGCGGCATCGTAGACGAAGAACCCGGGCCACCCGTCGAGGCTGCAGTCGGTCGGGGCCGTGTCGGTGAGCACGAAGCTCTGGGACAGCATCCCTGCTGCCGCCGCCTCGTCGGCCGGGGGTGCGGCCAGGGTGAGCTCGGGAGCCCGGCAGGCCAGGTCCGGGGTGGCCGTCCGAGCCGAGCCGAGCACGGGCGCACCGCCGAAGGCATAGACGCGGCCGTCGTCGGAGGCGAGCCAGTAGGAGCCGTGGACGCTCGGGTCGGCGGTGATCCCGGCGATCGGCGACGGTGGGTCGACCGACAACGGCGAGCCGTGCCAGGGCGTGCGGAAGTTGTAGACGTTGCCGGCGGCAGTGGCGACGAGGTAGCCGCTCGGTGTTGCGACGATCCCGTCGACCGGCGCCGCCGAGCGGCCGAGGGGAGAGCCGTACCAGGGAGCGTGGAAGTTGTAGACGTTGCCGCCCGCGGTGGTTACCCAGTAGCCGCTCGTGTAGGGGTCGACCGCAATGCCCGTCGCCGGAGTGGGAAGCACCCGTCCGGCGGCCGAGCCGTACCAAGGGGTGTGGAAGTTGTAGACGTTGCCCTCGGCTCCGACGAGCAGGTATCCAGTCGAAGTGGCGGTGATGCCGACGATGCTCGCCGGCAGGCTCCGCCCGGCGGCCGAACCGTACCAGGGGGCGTGGAAGTCGTAGACGTTGCCTGCCGACGTCACCAGCCAGTAGCCGTCGGTGTAGGGGTCCGCGGCGATGCCGACCACCGGCGCCGGCAGGCTCATCCCGGCCTCCGACCCGTAGAAGGGGGTGTGGAAGGCGAGCACCTCGCCGGTGTCGGTCGCCTCCAGGTAGCCCTTCGCCGTGGAGCTGATCGAAACGGTCGTCGGGCTGGCGGCCGTGACCGGAGTCGCGGTGGTTGCTCCTGCGAGCGCGCTTGCCCGGGCCCCGGGCAGCAGGACCAGGCCGAGGAGAGCTGCGCCGGCCAGCGCTGCGTACGATCGGCGCCTCCTCGAGCGAAAGGTCCGGCGTCCAGGTCTCGGCGCCGTGCCCCTCACCTCGGAAGTTGGAGCGCAGGGCTCCGGCCACGTCACGTCGTCTCCTGTCTCGTTCCGGTGCCTGCTCACAGGACCTATGACGCCCAGGGCGCAGGTCGGGGTTCCCGGCGACAGTGCGCCCTGGCTGCTCGGAGCCTCGGGATGTGGCAGGGTCTCGGCGCCGTGGCTAGCTTGGCTCGGCGACCACGCTCCTAGAGCGAGCTGACCGAGGTGGACCGCCATGGATGACATCGATCGCGAGCTGGTGCGCCTGCTGGTCGCAGATGCTCGGCTCACCTACCAGCAGCTCGCCCAGAGCGTTCACTTGAGCGCCAACAGCACCGCCGATCGGGTCCGGCGCCTCCGCACCGCAGGGGTCATCTCGGGCTACCACGCCGCTCTCGACCTGGGGAGCCTCGGGCGCAACCTGTTCGCAGTCACAGACGTGAGGCTGAAGGAGACCGAGGCCCGCCTGCGCTTCGAGTCGGACCTGGAGACGGTGCCCGAGGTGCTCGGCGCTCTGCACACCACCGGTGAGTACGACTACCAGCTGCGGATCGCCACCGGCGGGACCGCCGACCTGGAGGCGGTGCTCGACACCCTCCGCCGGCTCGGAGCGGCCGAGCACCACTCGCGGATCGTGCTGAGCGAGCGGGTCTACGACCCGGCCCGCCTGCTCGGAGAGCGCTGAGGCCCCTTCGCGCCGGCGCTGGCGGCAGCTCGGCCCGGCCGGGCGGGTGCGCCACCCGACTGGGAGCCGGGCCACGGTCCCCGGCGGCTCCCTGATCCCTGGCCTCCCCGGTTGCTGTTGCCTCGCCCGGCGCCAGGATCTCCCGTGCCCCCGCGGCCCGGGTGCCCGTCGTGGCCCGGAGCGCCGCCTCGACGCCGGTTGCCCCCACCGCCCTTGCTTGCGCTGCTCGCGCCGCCACCGCTACGGGTGCTCGCGCTCGCTCCGCGGTCCCGGTAGCCGTGGTCGGCCCGCCGGACGGTCCGGGTGCGCTCGGCTGTGCTCGGCTCGGCCGGCGCTCCCGCCGCCGGCCCGGCTGCACGTCGCGGCGCAGCGACCGGGAGCGAGGCCAGGTCGGGCTCCTCGGTGCGTCCCGGGTGGCCGAGCTGGCGCTGGAGGGATGCGACGTCCCCGGCCACCTCGGGGGTGACGAGGGTGACCACGATCCCGTCGGCGCCGGCTCGTCCGGTCCGGCCCGAGCGGTGGGTGTAGTCCTTCGCCTCTCCCGGCGGGTCGAAGTGGACGACGACTCCGACGCCGTCGATGTGGATCCCGCGAGCGGCGACGTCCGTGGCGACCAGGGCATCGACGCTTCCTCCTGCAAAGGCGGCGATCGCCCGGTCCCGCTGGGGTTGCGAACGGCTCCCGTGGACCGGCGCAGCCGTCACACCGGCCGCAGCCAGGCGGCGGCAAACCCGGTCCGCGCCGTGGCGGGTCCGGCAGAACACCACCGCCGGTGCGTAGGCCCTGACCAGCGCTGCGGTGACCGAGGTCCGCTCGTCACGGGTCGTCCGCCACCACAGGTGGGTCACCTCGCCGGTCGACTGCTCGGTGCCGGCGACCTCGTGGCGGGCCGGGTCGGACAGGTAGCGCTTGACCAGCACGTCGACGTCTCCGTCGAGCGTGGCCGAGAACAGCAGCACCTGGCG
The DNA here is from genome assembly GCA_021819345.1 of Actinomycetes bacterium. Classification (GTDB taxonomy): domain Bacteria; phylum Actinomycetota; class Acidimicrobiia; order Acidimicrobiales; family Palsa-688; genus JAKAQB01. The sequence goes on from JAKARG010000011.1 coordinate 2,828, forward strand.
GCGTGGGCCGACCTGGTCGAGGAGCCGCCGGACGGCAGGCAGGAAGCCCATGTCGGCCATGCGGTCGGCCTCGTCGAGGACGACCCAGCGCACCTGGGTGAGCTCTACATCTCCCTGGGCGATGAGGTCCTCGAGCCGTCCCGGACAGGCGACGAGCAGGTCGACCCCCTTGCGGAGAGCTTGCCTCTGGGGGTGGTAGCCGACCCCCCCGTAGACCGTGGCGATCCTCGCCCCTACTGCTGTTGCGAGCGGAGCGAGGACGGCGCTCACCTGCGAGGCCAGCTCTCGGGTCGGGAGCAGGATGAGCGCTTGTGGCTTGCGGGGGTCGCTCCAGCGATCCCCTGCTGCGAGCCCGGCGAGAAGAGGCAGCCCGAATGCGAGGGTCTTGCCCGACCCGGTCGGCGCCTTTCCGCAGAGGTCCCTCCCGGCGAGGGCGTCGCTCAGGGTGGCTGCCTGTATGGGGAACGGTTCGGCGATGCCCTGACGGGCGAGCGTGGTCACGAGGGCCTCGGGCACACCGAGGTCGGCGAAGGTTGTAGTGATGGGAGGCTCCAGTGGCCGTTGGGGGGAGGCGGGCCACTGTCGGGCCCCGCCGGCATCGGCGCCGACGACCGCTGGTCAGCCCAGCGATGACCAAATCAGGCTACCAGGCGACGTAGGGGGAGCCGCGAAAGGCCTGGGGTGGCTCGGCTCCGGCGGGCTTGCAGGCCGCCCGGTCTGCTCAGTTGTTGTTGCGGGAACGAGCATCGGCACCGCTCGCCCCAGTCGGCGCCACGGTGGTGGTCGTCGGCGGCACCGTCGTCGTCGTGGTGGTGGTCGGCGGCACCGTCGTGGTGGTCGTGCTCGTGGTCGTCGTCGGCGGCACCGTCGTCGTCGTGGTGGTGGTCGGCGGCACGGTGGTCGTGGTCGTCGTCGGTGGCACCGTCGTCGTGGTGGTGGTCGGCGGCACCGTGGTAGTCGTGGTCGGCGGCACGGTGGTCGTAGTCGTCGTCGTAGTCGTAGTCGTAGTCGTCGTCGTGGTCGTCGGCGGCGGCACTGTCGTGGTGCTCGTGCTCGTGCTCGTGCTCGTGGTCGTCGTCGGTGGCACCGTCGTCGTGGTCGTGGTCGTTGTCGGCACCACATGGGTGGGGGGAACGGTGCGTGCGGTCTTCGGGCGAACCGTGGTGGGGGGCGGGCCCACCCTGGCTCGGGTCCCGGTGGAAGCGGGGCGGAGGGTACCGATGAGAGCGGAGGCCACGGCCACGGCCACGGCCGCTGCCGTGACGGCGGCAGTGGCGCGAAGCGCCCGGCTCCGGGGGCGCCCAGGGGAAGTGGTGCTGACGACGTCCGGGGGCAGGGCTCGCTCGGGCCGGGTTGGAGCCGGCTCGGGCGGCGCGGCTCCGACTCCGAGCGGCGCCGGCACGGCTCCGACGCCTGGCGGCGCCAGCTCGTCGAGGTGGACGGCTGCGGTGTCGTCCTCCGGTCGAGCCCCTGCGCCGGCGGTGTCGAGAGGGCGCTCCGCTGCCGCCGGGGTCTCGGTCGCCGGCAGTTCCCCTGCTGTCCTCGGGGTCTCTGTCACCAGGTCTTCCGATGTTGCCAGGTCCCCTGGTACCGCCAGGGTCTCGGTCAGCGGTAGGTCCGCCGCCGCCCGCAGGTCCGCCGCCGGCGGGTCCGCTGCGGCGGGGCGGCGCACGGGCCGCTCGTCGGGCCGGCGACGGGCTCCGGGGAGCGGTCGTGGCGGGGGGAGCTCTCGGCGCTGCTCGGGCGGCGCGGCCTCGGTGGGGAGCTGCTGCCCGGAGATCCGGCCGAGCGCCTCCAGGGGACCGTTGCTGCCTCGCCGACGCCAGCGCCGCCTCGGGTTCCCGCCGCCCGCTCCGCTACTGGCCAGCACCACGACGAGGGGGAGGAGAAGGGCCACCGACGAGGGTCTGGGGTGAAGATGGGCGGCACGCCCGGCTTCGTGCGCCGGTGGTCGTGGGTCGGGCATGTACCAGCGCCAGATAGGTGTCGGAGTCGCAGAAGTCCAGGTTAGGAGGTTGTGGACCGCTCGGGCGCAACTTTTGCGCCGCGGTTGCGCCGCGGTAGTGCCCGCCGGGGAGGCGTATCGCGACCAAGCCTCCGACGCCGCCCTCGTGTCCCGCATGGCAGACATCACTACCACCGGGCCCGCCGCCGAGCTTCCCGAGCCGTGGACCGTCAACACCATCTACGGCCTTACCCGCTCCCATCGCATCCGCTTCGTCCGGGTCGGCAAGGAGCTGCGCTTCCGCCCGGACGACCTGGCCGCCTGGCTGGAGTCCGAGGTGGTCGAGGTGACCGGTCCGGAGCCACCTAGCCAACGAGTGCGCCGCGGCCGACGCCGCGCTCGAGACCTTCGGTGAGCGGGTTACGCAAGCGCACCTGGCCGAGCGGCACGGTCACCTGGGAGGCGAACTGGTACGACGCCTCCGGCCGGCGCTACACCGCGAACGCTGACACACGACGCGAGGCCGAGACGTTGCACGCCGACATGCTCCGGGAGCGCGACCGGGGTGGCAGTGGTGACCCTACCGCCGGGGGCATCACCCTGGCGGAGTGGGGCGAGCGTTGGTGGGCGGGTCGTTCGGTGCGACCGACCACGGCGGCCAGGCAGCGGTCGTTGTGGCAGCTGCACGTGCTCCCGACGCTCGGCGACCGCCGGCTCGCCGGCCTGCGCCGCTCGGACATCTCCGCCTGGGTCGCGGGTCTGACCGCTTCCGACCTGGCCCCCTCTACGGTAGGTCTCTGTCGGATGGTGCTGGTCGCCTGCTTGTCGGCCGCTGTAGACGAGGGGCTGGTCGCCGCCAACCCGGCTTCACGGGTGTCGCCGCCGCGCGTGGACAAGCCCGAAAGACGCTTCCTGGCGCCGGATGAGCTCGTCGCTCTCGAGTCGGCGATGGACCAGCACTGGTCGCTGCTGGTCCCGTTCGGGGCCGCAACCGGGCTCCGCATCGGCGAGCTTGCGGCGCTCCAGGTGCGAGACCTACGCCTCGACGTTGGCGAGGTGGCAGTCCGCCGCACGGCGATAGAGGTGCGTGGGAGGTGGTTTGCCACGACCCCGAAGTCGCGGGCCGGGGTGCGTGTGGTGCCGACTCTGTATGGCCGCCTGGCAGTCCGGATGGCCGAGCATGTCGAGACGCGCCAACTCGGCCCCGAGGACCTGGTGTTTGGAGCCCCGGTGCGTGGACCTCTGCGTCCGTCGCGCTGGCGAATGTCTGTTTGGCGGCCGGCCGTCGAGCTCGCCGGACTGGCCGAGCCGCTGCCGACGCCACACCCACTGCGTCACACGGCTATCGCCGCCTGGCTGGCGGCCGGGGTGCCCGTAGTACGTGCGGCCGCCTGGGCGGGGCACTCGCCGGCGATATTGCAGAGCACCTACACCCACCTGCTCGACAGACAACGACCACGAGCCGGTGCGGGCGCGCCTCGAAGAGCTGTTCGGGCGGGGGTAGGGGCGTCGGACATCATGTCGATCTGTTTCCGCTTGCTGTGTGAGCACGCCCGCAGATGGAACAGTCCCGCTCCCGAGCAGTACCCCGAGGACGGGCTCGCAGCCTCTACCCCCAGAGCCTCGAGTATCCCCGGCTGCCCAGCTGCACCCGCTCGCCGGGTTGCACCAGCGCAGCCACCTCTGCTGAGCCACGAGACGTCTCGGGGTCCCCCGAGGCGCCTCCGCCACTGTTCCTACGTCGCCTCTTCGAAGCCGCATCGACCATGACCTACACCTCCAGTTGAGCGCTCGCCCTGATCGCGGGAGTGCGAAAGCCCTGGTCAGGGCGAGATCGGTACCGATCTGGAGCTTGGCGCACACATAGAGGTGAGAACGGCAGGACCCCGCACAGGATCTTGGCACGGTGTCGCCAGGATCCTTCCAAGAACAGGAGAGAAATTGATGGACAACTCGAACATATTCGCCCGACGCACCGAGCAGCTGGCCGCGTTCGTGGCCGCCACGGACCGCTGGCCCAGTACCTCGGCTCATCACTCCGAAGAGAGGGCCCTCGGGGTCTGGCTCAACAGGCAGAGGGCTGCCAACCGCAAGGATGGCCTATCGACAGAGCGGGTAGCGTTCCTCGACTACCGCTGCCGCGGGTGGATGGGCGGAGTCCAGGAGAATCTCTTTGCCGCCCGGGTAGAGGGGCTGGCCGCCTTCGTGGCCGCCAACAACGCTTGGCCGAGCAAAATACGGCTCTTCTGACGTTTCCGTGGGTGCCCTGAGCTGCTGAGACGCAGCGCACGCCGCCCCACACCTACGATCCCGGCTGTTGGAAGGTCGGACGGAGGGAGTCGAACGGCGTGCGGTACGCGAAGCTATGGCAGGCTATGGCAGAGCCTGCTCGGTGTCGAGCGGACGGTGGTCGAGGGGGTGGTCTTCGACGAGGAGGCCGGGGCGGTGGTGGCGTCGGTGCGGCCCCGCAAGGGCGCGACGCGTCGCTGCGGGGTCTGTCGGCGGCGTTGCCCGTGCTATGACCGGGGTGAGGGCCGGCGGCGGTGGCGGGCGCTGGAGCTCGGGGTCGTACCGGTGTTGTTGGAGGCTGACGCCCCCGGTGACCTAGCCCACCCACGGGGTGGTCGTGGTCGCCTTCCCCTGGGCGCGCCATCGGGCCCGTCACACCCGAGCGTTCGAGGATCAGGTGGCATGGTTGGCCGCCCACTGCTCCCGCTCGGCGCTGGAGGAGTTGATGCGGGTGGCATGGCGCACGCTGGGGGCTGTCGCCGCCAGGGTGGTCGCCGACGCGCATGGCCGTGATGATCCTCTCGACGGGTTGCGCCGCATCGGGATCGACGAGGTCGCCTACAACAAGGGCCACCGGTACCTGATCGTGATCGTCGATCACGACACCGGCCGGTTGGTCTGGGCGGCCCCCGGGCGTGACAAGGCCACCCTCAACCGCTTCTTCGACACCCTCGGCAAGTCCCGCTCGGCCAAGCTGGTCGCGCTGACAGCGGAGGCGGCGGAGCCGATCTCCGACGTGGTCGCCTCCCGCTGCCTGAACGCCCGGCTGGTCATGGACCCATACCACGTGGTCGCCTGGGCAACCGACGCCCTCGACGAGCTTTGCCGCCAGGTGTGGAAGCCGCCCCGGCGGGACCTGGGGGACAAGGTGCTCGCCGAGGGGCTGAAGGGCTGCCGGTACGCGCTGTGCAAGAACCCCGAGAACCTGACCGGCCGCCAACGCGCCAAGCTTGCCTGGGTGGCGCACACCAACGCTCGGCTCTACCGGGCGTAGCTGCTCGAAGAGGAGCTGCGCCCGGCCATCAGGACCAAGGGTGACGAGGGGATCGCCCTGCTCGGCCACTGGCTGGCCTGGGCCGCCCGCTGCCAGATCCCCGCCTCCGTCGAGCTGGGCCGCAAGATCCGCCGCCACCGGGTCCCCATCGAGGCCGCCCTGCGCTCGGGGACTTCCAACGCCCTGGTCGAGTCGACCAACACCAAGATCGGGGTCCTCACCCGTGTCGCGTTCGGCTTCGCCTCCCCCCAAGCGCTCATCGCCATGGCCTTGCTCGCCGTCGGCGGCGTCTGCCCCGACCCGCCCGGCCGCCACCGGCCGCTCACCCTCGATCCGGCCGCCTGAGCCCCAACGGCCAACGGCCAACGGCGGAGGAGATGCCGCCAGAACAAAGCGGGAAGGGGCAACACCGAGGATGCTGGGCCGGGGCGAGCCCACCGGGGCGGCACCCCCTGCGCCTCCCATGATGGCCTCCGCCCAATCTCGGGGGCCTCAAGGGTCCGCTCCGAGCCTCCGCTGCGGCTACGCCTGCGCTCCGGTTCTCACTCTGCGCTCGCTGCGCTCGCTCCGCCCCTTGACCCCCCTGGCCCACCGGCTGCCAGGTTGGCCTCGCCGGTGCTGGCTCACCGCCGCTCCGCTCGTTGCGTCCGGGGACTCACGCCCTCACGGGTCCCATCACCAGCCGCTGCCGCCCATCCCGGCGAACCACCAACTCGACCCACGGAATGGAAACGTCAGAAGACCCCATTTTACGGCACCAAGTCCCGTCACGTCAGATGGAGTGACAGGACCAAGTGCCGTCACTTGCCCATTGGAGGTCAGCCATGAGCAGAGCCGTGATCTACGAGCACTTCGGAGGCCCGGAGGTCCTTGAGCTAAGAGAGGTCGAGGAGTCCCATGCCGGAGCGGGCGAGGTGCGCGTGCGCGTCGCGGCCGCCGGGCTGAACCCGATGGACTGGAAGATCTCGTCGGCGCCCGAGGTGGCGGCGCACTTCGGCATCAGCCTGCCGGCGGGCTTCGGTTTCGACCTCTCGGGGTCCTCGATGAGGTAGGCGAAGGAGTAATCGGCTTTGCCGTCGATGATCGCGTCTACGGAGGTGCGATGGCCGTTGCCGTCGCCGACTTCGTGGTGGTGGCGACACCCACGGAACGGCTCCTCCGCACCCCAGAAGGGATCAGCGACGAGGTGGCGAGCACGCTACCGGTCGCCGGTCGCACCGCTGCGGCCGCCCTGGCGGCGATCGGCCTGCGCCCCGGCGACCGCGTGCTGGTCGGGGCGCGGCCGGTAGGTTCGGGGTGTTCACTGTGCAGCTGGCGAGACTCGCCGGCGCGACGGTGATCGGGACGGCATCCGAGCCCACCTTCGAGTTCCTGCGCGCCCTTGGTGCCGAGCCTGTCGCCTACGGTCCTGGGCTCGCGGATCGGTTGCGGGCGCTCGTCCCCGAGGGCCCGAGCGCGGCGATCGACCTCGTCGGCACCGAGACGGCCCTGGCACTCGGGGTGGTCGCCGAGCGGATCCCTGCGTGCCAGGGTCGCAGCGTCGAAGTACGACAGGGTTCTCCATGTCTCCTCGGCTCGATCGGGCCGAAGGCGGAGGTAGTCGACGAGCTCCAGGTAGGGATGCTCGCTTGCGACGTCGACGGCACGGCGGAAGTGGCAGAGGAACGGCACGTCGGCCATGACCCCGCCAGCGGGGCGAGCCCGGCCACCACGCCCTGGGCGAGCGGGACGAGGCCGGCGAGAGCGAGGGAGATACCGCCGCCCTGGCTGCCGCCGAAGGCGACGATCCGGCCGGGGTCGACCGCTGGCAAGCCGGCGGCGGTCGCGACGGCGCGGATGGCGTCGACGAACACCCGGTAGTAGTAGATGTCGGGAGAGGCAACCCCCGCACCAGCAGGCTCCCGCCGCCCGGCAGGTCCGTCCCGCCGTCGGGGGTCGCCCTCGCCGCCATCGACCGCCCCCGCAACCGATGCTCTCGACTGCTCTCGACCACGCAGCCGAGCAGCTCCTCCCGGATCGCAGGGAGGTGTAGTCAGGCGCAAACTGCGTCGCCGTTCGCGCCTGAGAAGCTCACGTCGAAGCTGTTCACCATGCGCAGACCGTTGTCGACCGGCTCGATCATTGCCGGCCGGGCGTGCTCCCACGCAGCGGCGATGCTCTGCTCCCAGAACGCGACGAGGTCCGGTGGCTCGGGGACTTCGGCCCGATGGGCGAGGCACTCCGCGAGGCTCATGTCGGTGAGGGGTACGGCCCCGTCATGGCCCGTGAGCCGTCGGCGCAGACGGGTGCCCGTTCGTGGAGCTATCGTCCGGCGGTGAGCACGGGCTCGGCCAGGACGCCGCGGGTCACGATCGTTGATATCGCAAGGGCCGCCAACGTCTCCAAAGGTGCTGTCTCCTATGCCCTGAACGGGAGGCCCGGCGTCTCGACAGAAACCCGCAAGCGGATCCTCGCGATTGCCGCCGAGCTTGGTTGGTACCCCCACAGCGCGGCTCGCGCTCTGTCCAGGGACAGTGCTCGCACCGTTGGCCTGGTGCTGTCGCGCCCGGCAGCGACATTGGCTGTTGAGCCGTTCTTCATGGAGCTTATCGCAGGGATCGAGGCGGAGCTGTCGGCTCGCTCGATCGGGCTCACCCTGCAACTCGTCTCCGACGTAGCCGCTGAGATCGAGGTCTACGAGCGGTGGTGGGCCGAGCGACGCGTCGATGGGACGCTGCTGGTAGACCTGCTGGTCGACGACCCGCGTATCGCCGCCGTGGAGGCCCTTGGTATGCCGGCGGTCGTCGTCGGTGGCCCGGAAGGAGCGGGAGGCCTCTCATCGGTTGGAAGTGCAGACGAGCCTGCGATGGAGGAAGTCGTGCGCTATCTCGCGCTTCTCGGGCACCGCAGGATCGGCCGGGTGGCGGGGACGGAAGGCTTCCTCCATACAGTGGTGCGGACTCGACGCTTCCTGTCGGTCGCCAGGGCGCTCGGTGTGACCTCAGTGGTCGTGCACACCGACTTCGGTCGGGACTCGAGTGTGGACGCCACTCGCCGGCTTCTCTCGGCGCACCAGCCTCCCACGGCGATCATCTACGACAACGACGTGATGGCCGTGGCCGGGCTCGGCGTTGCCCACGAGGCCGGACTGAGGGTACCCGAAGAAGTGTCGATCATCTCCTGGGAGGACTCCTACTTCTGCGAGGCGGTCCACCCTTCGCTCACTGCGTTGAGCCGGGATGTCACGGCGCACGGCGCCTCGGCGGCCAGGGAACTGCTCCGACTCCTTCAGGGCGGTGAGCCGATGCATCGCACGCTCGCCCCCGCTCGACTGAGCGTGCGCCGGAGCACGGGCCCCGCGCCCTTCCTACCCGGGCGCCGCCTGCCGGCTGGTTGAGCCAGGGAGGCTCGGAGGAGCCAGGGGTACTTGACACTGAACCGGTAAAGCGCGATCGTAACCCTCCGGGAACACAAGGCTTCAGCTGACCGCCCGCCGCCTACTCGGCGTCGGCGGCAACCGGGGAGGAGATCACGTGCCGTACGCACCCATGGCAAGCGAGGCCTGGATCGGTGTCAACTACTGGTCCCGTTGCGGCGGGCCACGCATGTGGAGTGATCGCTACGACCCCTCTGTGGTCCGCGAGGAGCTCGCGGTCCTTGCCGACCACGGCTGCAGCGTCACACGTTCGTTCTTCTACTGGCCGGACTTCATGCCAGAGCCGAGCACTCTTGAGTCACAGGCTCTGGAGCGGTTCAGTGACTTTCTGGAGGCAACCGTGGCGGCAGGGATGGGGACCATCCCGACGCTTCTCGTAGGTCACATGTCCGGGCAGAACTGGGATCCGGCCTGGCGGGGAGGCCGAGACCTGTACCGCGATGTGTGGCTGGTGTCCCAGCAGGCGTGGATGGTCGAGGGCTTGGCCCGGCGCTTCGCCGGCCATCCGGGGGTGTTCGGCTGGATCCTCACCAACGAGATGCCTCTGTACGGCGGTCCGGCGCCGAGCCCGGAGGTAACTGCCTGGGCACGGATCCTCCTCCAGGCACTGCGAGCCGGCGGCGCCACTCAGCCCGTGTCGGTCGGTGACGGTGCTTGGGGCATGGAGATGAGCGGGACGGACAACGGTTTCTCCGTGCGGCGCCTTGCTCCAGAGGTCGATTTCCTCGGACCACATTCATACCCCATGTCCGACGACCCAGCCCGTCAGTATCTCTCAGCCGCCTTCGCCTGCGAGATGGCAGGCAGCTTCGGGGTCCCCGTGGTCCTCGAGGAGTTCGGGGTTACGTCAGACTTCACGAGCGACGAGCACGCGACGCACTACTACCGGCAAGTGCTCTACGGGAGCCTGGTTGCCGGTGCTCGCGGGTGGCTCGCGTGGAACAACTGCGACTACGACGAGCTCGCCGCCGAAGATCCCTACCGGCATCACCCTTTCGAGATGCACTTCGGCCTCACCGACCGGCATGGGAAACCGAAGGCCCAACTCGGAGAGCTCCGTCGCTTCGCCGAGTTCCTCGACGCCATCCCTGGCACGCTGCTCCCGGTTCCAACCGAGGTGGCGCTCGTCGTGCCGGAGCACTTCGAGCGCCCTCTACCGTTCATCTCCGCCACCGACCGGACCGATACCCAAGCGAACCTCTTCCAGGCCTACATCGCTGCACGGGAAGCTGACCTCCCGCTGCGGGTCGCCCGCGAGGTGGATGGCTTTCCGCCGGACGCACGGCTGTACCTGATGGCCTCGCTCAAGATGATCTCTGCGCCCGGCATGGCGCGGCTGAAGGCGCTGGCCGAAGCCGGCCGGGTGCTCTACTACTCGTACTTCTCGGGAAGCGACGCCAACCAGCGGGGACCCTGGGTACCGTGGTTGGAGGAGATCTTCGGAGTCACCAAGCACCTGCGCTACGGCATGGTCGACCCCGCGGAGGGTGAGGTGATCCTGCAAGTCACCCAGGACTTCGGAGGCATGAGTGCCGGCGAGACGATCCCACTCTGTCCCGGAGGGAACCGTCATGCGCGCACCTTCCTGCCCGTCACGCCGGCCGGAGCCGAGGTGCTCGCCACAGACCAGGCGGGCAGGCCGGCTCTCCTACGCCACCGGGTCGGTACGGGATGGGCGGTGCTGTGCACCTATCCGACCGAGCACTTCGCGGCCCGGACGCCGGGCGCCAACCCCGAGGCAACCTGGCGAATCTACAGTGCCCTCGCCGAGCTCGCCGGTGTAAGCAGACCTGTGCGCTGCCGAAACGGGCGGGTGGCGGTAGGGCGCTTGGCTTCGCCCGAGGCGCAGGGCGAGGTCATCGTGGTCTCGAACCTTTCCGCCGAGCATCTGGAGGTTGCCCTCGAGCTCGATGCCGGCGTCTCGCTCGACCGGGTCGGTCCTGGACCGACCAGCCCAGTGAAGGGAGGGACCGGCGACGGAGCGCAGGTCTTGGTCCACCTAGGCACTTACGAGATCGCCACCTTCATCTGTAGGCGCTCCCCGAATGCCGGTACCGACAGCCTGGTCGCGTAGATATAGATGGCCACTGCGAGAAGGATAAACCGTCCGGCACTCGGCGTAGCTGTGTGCCAAGAACAAAAGGAGCTGACATGGAAATAACCCGAACGAGAAAGCGCGCACGATCAACTCGGCGTGCCAGGACGGCGTCGGCCGGTACGGCCCTCATTTTGGCCGGCGGCCTGCTGGCGGCCTGCGGAGGAACCAGTACCTCGCCGAGTGCCAGTCCGACCAGCGCTTCTGTATCTGCACACCCGCGCAGCACGAGCAAGGTCCTCACCGTTACCACGGGGGCTGCGGGAACCTTCGCCGACAACTTCAACCCCTTCTCCCCCAACGCCGAAGACCCTGCTCACGGCATGATCTACGAGCCGCTCTACTTCTTCGACACCGCCAAGGCCGGGGTGAGCGACCCCTGGCTCGCTACTTCCTACGCGTGGTCGAACGGCGGCAAAACGCTCACCTTCCAACTCCGCCACGGGGTGAAGTGGACCAATGGTACTCCTTTCACGAGTGCTGACGTAGCTTTCACTTTCAACCTGATCAAGTCGAACCCCGCACTCAACGGCTACGGACTGCCCCTCGTCCGGGCGACCACCAGCGGTCCCTACACCGCCGTCGTCGAGTTCAGCCGGCCTGCGTACAGCGACCTCGAGTACGTGGCCGGCCTTACCTACATATTGCCGGAGAGCATCTGGAAGTCTGTGAAGGACCCGGCAACCTTCCTCGACACCCACCCGGTGGGAACCGGGGCTTACGAGGTGTCCAAGGTTGCCGGATCAGTAATGAAGCTCACCGCTAACCCCGATTATTACATGAGGGGCATGCCTCACTTCAAGACTATCGAGTTCCTCTCGTTCAAGGGCAACACCAGCTCGGACCTGGCGATAGAGAACGGTTCCCTCGACTGGGCGGGCAGCTACATTCCAAATATCAAGAGAGAATACCTCGCGAAGAACCGGAAGTTCGTCGTATCCGATATTCCCTTGTCCGTCGAGTTCCTCGTTCCCAACCTGGTCAAGGGACCCACCAGCAGCCTGGCGGTCCGGCGGGCGATCAGCGACGCCATCGACCGCAACCTGGTGTCGTCGGACGTCTACCAGGGTTACGCAGAACCGACCAGTCCGGCTGGCCTGCTCGTACCGAACTTCGACTCGGTGCTCTCTACGTCGGCGTCAAAGGCGCGCTTCACCTACAGTGCGTCCGCCGCCAGGAAGGTCCTGGAGGATGCCGGCTACAAGATGGGCAGCAATGGTATCTTTGACTCGCCTTCTGGTAAGCCGCTCGACATCAACGTGAAGGTCGTATCGGGATACACTGACTACATAGAGTCACTTCAGATCATGGTGCCGGAGCTCAAGGCTGCAGGTATCGATCTCATTGTGGATCAGGAGGCGTATGCGCAATTCACGTCGGACCAGGACACCGGGAACTTCCAGTTGCTGATCGACAACTTTGGTTATACGCCGTTGCCGTACGTATTCTACAACGACCTATTGAACGGCTCGACCACTCCCGCTATTGGCAAGACCGATACGGTCGGGAACTACGGTAGGTATAATAACCCATCGGTCAACGCTGCGCTGAGCTCGATTTCTGCCGCCCCGTCGACCTCAACGGTACTCTCGGACTATGCTACCATCGAGAAGCAGTTCTTGGCTGACGAGCCGCTGATACCATTGTTCGACCAGCAAGACGAGCAGGAGTTCAACGGAAACGTGGTGACGGGGGAACCGACGCCCAAGAACCCGTACGCCGCGGATGCCGTTTACATCGCTCCTGATCTCGGCTGGGTGGCGATGCGCCTACGGCCGGTGAGCTGAGGAAGCTCGGAGGAAAGAGATAGGGGGGGGAAGGAGATAAAGGTGTGAGGTACTTCCTACGCAAGTTCGGCTTCTATGCGGTCGCTGCGTGGATGGCGCTCACCTTGAACTTCTTCCTCCCCCGGCTCATTCCCGGCAATCCCGTAGAAATCTTGCTGGCGAAGATGTCCCAGTCTGGTCCGACTCCACCCGGGGAGGCGAAGGCGCTGAGCGCCATGCTTGGCCTCGGCCACGGCAACATCGTCGTGCAGTATGTCGACTACCTCGGGGCACTCGCGCAGGGAAAGCTTGGCATCTCTGTGACGAACTTCCCCGAGCCGGTGGTGAATATTCTGGCATCGACCCTGCCCTGGACGATCGTCCTCGTCGGGGTCTCGACAGTGCTGAGCTTCGTGATCGGCATTGGGCTCGGTGCCCTGGCGGGCTGGCGTAGGCGGGGTCTCGTGGATGCTCTTATACCCACCACAACCTTCCTTACGGCGTTACCGTACTTCTGGTTGGCTTTGCTGCTGCTCTATCTGTTAGCCGTAGTGATTCGGGTCTTTCCATTGGATGGCGGTTATTCTCCGAACAACTTGCCGGGCTTGAACCTGGGCTTCCTGGCCAGCGCGGTATATCACTCAGTTCTGCCAGCGCTCACCATCGTGATCTCCTCGGTCGGGGGTTGGCTCCTAGGGATGCGGAACATGACCGTCACCACGCTTGCGGAGGACTATGTGGTCGCAGCAGAGGCGAAAGGGCTGTCTCCTCGACGCATCTTGGTCCGATACGCAGCCCGCAATGCTGTTCTCCCGAGCTTCACGGGGTTTGCGATCTCGCTCGGATTCGTGGTCAGTGGTTCGATTCTGATGGAATATGTATTCTCGTACCCCGGCATAGGCTTCGAACTACTGCAAGCAGTACAGAACGATGATTACCCGCTGATGCAAGGAATCTTTCTCGTGATCAGCTTCGCTGTGCTCGGAGCAAACCTCATCACGGACCTGGTCTACGGATTCGTTGATCCACGTACGAGGCAGGAGACCTGATGGCCGTCTCCAATCAGCCTACGTCCCCGTTGCAGCCCTCCGAACCGCTCCTGGCAGGGGCGGCGGTCGGGTCCCGAGCGCAGCTTGCTGGCAGGGTCGTCGGGAAGGGGCGGTGGGCTGGGGCGTGGCTGCAGTCGCCGCGGCTCGTGGTTGGCCTGCTCCTGCTGATGGTGTTCGTGGTCACCGGGATTGTCGGTCCACTGGTCGTCGTCCATCCCAATGCCTTCGTCGGGCCACTGCTCGCACCACCTTCGAGTCATTTCCTCCTCGGTACGACCCAGACGGGGCAGGCAGTGCTTGCGCAGTTGGTCGTCTCGACGGGCGGATCCCTTGAGGTGGGCTTCGCCGCAGGAGCTATCGCGACTTGCGTGTCGATCCTAGTCGGGGTGGGCGGAGGCTTCCTGGGGGGCCGGCTGGACGAGGTCCTCGCCCTCTTCACCAACGTGGTCCTCGTCATCCCGGCACTCCCGCTCATCATCATCATCGCTGCATATGTCCATACCGGAGGGGAAGGCGCGGTCATCCTCGTGATCGCTCTCACCAGTTGGGCTGCTGCCGCACGAGTGCTGCGGTCCCAGACCCTGTCGGTCCGCAACCGGGACTATGTCCTCGCGGCTCGAGTGTCGGGTGAGCGGTCGTGGCGGATAGTGCTTGTGGAGATTCTTCCCAACGAGTTGGCTGTGGTGGTGAGCCAGTTCATTTTCACTGTGATCTTCGCAGTGCTCACCCAGGCGGGCCTCGCCTTTCTCGGCCTCGCCAGTACCAACTCGCTCACTTGGGGAACCATGCTCTACTACGCGGAGAACGACCAGGCGTTGAGCGCAGGCGCGTGGTGGTGGTTTGTTCCGCCGGGGTTGTGCATTGCCCTGCTAGGAACGTCCCTAGCACTGGTGAATTTCGGTCTCGACGAGGTGTTGAACCCTCGTCTGCGAGTTAGGGGGCGCGGGGGTTTCTGGAGTCAGCGGCTGGAACGGAGGGAGCGCAGGCCGTGACCGGTGCCGGAGGCCTGGTGTTGCGCGCGTCGGGAGTATCGGTCAGCTATGACGGCCCGACGCGGACGGCGGCGGTCAGAGAGGTCGATCTCGAGCTTCGACGGGGTGAGATCCTCGGGCTAGCGGGAGAGAGCGGCTGCGGCAAGTCGACGCTAGCGTATGCGCTCACGAGGCTGCTGCGGCCGCCGGCGAGGCTCACCGGGGGCAAGATCGAGTTCTTCGAGAGCGACAGTAATGTTCCGCTCGACGTGCTCGCCCTTGGTGCTCGGGCGTTGAGGCAGTTCAGATGGTCCCGAGTTGCCATGGTCTTCCAGAGTGCGATGAACGCGCTCAACCCGGTGATCAACCTCGGCAAGCAGTTCGACGACATCTTTCGGACCCATCGGCCAGCCATGGGCGAGGAGGAGCGTCGTGCCCGCGCGGCAGAGCTGCTGGAGATGGTCGGGATCGAGCCCGGTCGCATTGGGAGCTTTCCCCACGAGCTCTCTGGCGGCATGCGGCAGCGGGTCGTGATCGCAATGGCGCTGGCCTTGCAGCCGGACCTGGTGGTGATGGACGAGCCCACCACGGCGCTCGATGTCGTGGTTCAGCGGGAGATCCTGGACGAGGTCGACCGGCTCCGACGCGAGCTCGGCTTCAGTGTCTTGTTCATTACCCACGACCTGTCGCTGCTTCTTGAGATCAGCGACCGTCTGGCGATCATGTACGCCGGGAGGATCGTCGAGCACGGTCCGGCAGAGGCGATCGGATCGAATCCGACGCATCCCTACACCCTCGGCCTACTGGAGTCGTTCCCCCAGATGGCGGGGCCCCGACGTGACCTGCACGGCATCCCCGGGTCTCCGCCAGATCTCCGGCTCCGGTTGCCGGGATGCTCCTTCGCTCCTCGCTGCCGCTATGCCTTCGACGCGTGTTGGGAGCTGGCCCCCAGCCTCGTTACGCCAGGTGGGTTGAACCCACGCGCTCCCGGGAGGGCCGAGCAGCGTGAGGTCGCCTGCCACCTCCAGGAGCCGTCAATACTTCCGGGAGGCCCTCCACCTGAGCTCAGCCGTT
>JAKARG010000012.1 GCA_021819345.1 Actinomycetes bacterium
TGGCGCAGATGAGGCGGCCTGGACGGTTGGTTGACGCCCTCTTCGCCAGCCCTCGCCTGGCTGAGCTTCCGGCTGCGGCACGGGGTGGCGGTTCGGGGTGGCGGTTCGGGGTGGCGGTTCGGGCACGATGGGGGGATGGGTGGCTGGCAGCGACCGCCGGGTCTGGGGGCGTGGCCCGGTCTGGAACCGCGGGAGCGGTTGCCTGGCGGGGCCCGCGGCGAGGTGGTGCTGGCGGCGCGCAACGGCGAGCTGTTCGTCGTTTGCCGCTCGCAGCGGGAGCCAGCGGCCCTGGCGTGGGAGCTCCACCGAGACCACCTGCCACGGCGGCACCAGCCCGAGCGCTGCACCGAACACCGCCAACACCCCTCGATCGTCCTCCGTCTTCCCTTCGTCGAGCACCGACATCGGGCGACAACGCCACGCCGAGAGGGCGCCAGTGGCGGGTGGGCTACCCACACCTAACAACGAGGAGCCCCCCATCGGCTCCAGGGCGGTTCACGGGGCTGCCTTCCTGGAGGAACTGGAGCTGACCCTGCCTCGCCGGTGAATCTACGACCAGACACGTCGAACAGAGACTTGACGAGCTCAAACTCCTACTATACGATGACAGTTAGAATAGTTCACAAACTTACAGAACCTCTTGACTGCAGACTAGGTAGGAGATATGCGTGACGAAGAAGCTTCCGGGGATGCAGTTCATCGAGACGCCTTGGGCTAGTACGGCAGCGTCGACTCGTCGCTGTAAACATCGGGCGGTCCGGTCGCGCGTAGCGAACGCAGGCACCAAGTCGAGCCCGGGTACCTTGTACCCCAACAGGGACCTCCGGGTGCCGGCAACCTTCCCCTTCAGCGGTATCTCTGGGTGGTGTGTGCGATTGCTGGACGCAGCCCTCTCACCGAGCAAATCCTTTGGGAACTGCTCGTTGAGCAGTTCGACCCCGAGCTCTCTTACTGGAGCTCGAGCTCGGTCCCGCTCGGCGAGCTCGGGCTCGGTTGGGGAGCAGCCAAGCGCTATGTCTCAGGGGAGCCGGTGTCATGCCGCGCTTTGACCTCTCTCCCGAGGATCTCCGACGCTACCGGCCGGAGGTCAGTGAACCAGCGGACTTCGAAGCGTTTTGGACCCGTACTCTGGATGCCTCGAGGCGAGAAGCGACAGCCCCCGACCTCATTCGCCACGAGTCACCTTTGAAGTTGGTAGAAGTCTACGACATGGTCTTTTCGGGCTTCGCCGGAGACCGGGTTCACAGCTGGGTGATCGTCCCGGTGCAACGAGACGTGGCGTTACCAGCGGTTGTTGAGTACGTCGGTTACGGCTCTGGGCGCGGTCTTCCCCATGAGCACCTGGCGTGGGCGGGAGCGGGCTACGTGCACGTGGTAATGGACACGAGGGGACAGGGCAGCGCTTGGGGCACCGGCGGGGACACAGCCGACCCGTACGGCTCCGCACCTGCATTTCCCGGCTTCATGACCAAGGGGATCAGAAGCCCTGATGAGTACTACTATCGTCGCGTCTTCACCGACGCAGCAATGCTAATCGACGCCGTACGCGAGCTCACCTTTGTTGATCCGGCATCACTAGTCGTGACCGGTGGCAGTCAGGGCGGGGGAATTGCTATCGCCGTATCCGGCCTCGCGCGAGATCTCGTGGCAGCAATGCCCGACGTCCCGTTCCTTTGCAACTTCGAGAGGGCTGTCGGTCTCACCGATCGAATGCCCTACGCCGAGATTGTCAGGTACCTTTCTGTGCACCGCAACAATGTCGAGGAGACTTTCTTCACGCTCTCTTACTTTGATGGTGTCAACTTCGCCAAGCGAGCTTCTGCTCCGTCACTGTTCTCTGTCGGTCTCTTCGATCCGGTATGCCCGCCGTCCACTGTCTATGCCGCGCGCAACCATTGGGGCCGTGGAGAACAAAGCGCGGAGATCGTCGAGTACGCGTTCAACGAGCACGAAGGTGGGCTCGGATATCATTGGCAGCGACAGGCGGCCTGGTTGGCATCCACTCTCTCAACGCGGCCGTCTTGATGGGATGCAGGAGCGCAGCGCAGCCCTTGCGTGCCAGGCCGTGAGTGGTGCGGTCGGGCGCCGGCGCTCCCGGCTCAGGCGGCTCTCCCTCGAGATCGGCTAGAAGGTCGACTCCGAGCACAAGGAGATGCCGTCGTCGGCCAGGGTGTGGAACACCTGGGCGGGGGCGCCGAGACCTTTCCCCGCGCCCCGATCAACTCGTTCGCGCTGGCCAGCTCGGCTTCGACTTCGAGGGCAGCGACCCGGGCCCGCAGCCGGGCGAGCTCGACCACGCTGCGATCCTTCGGCTTGCGCCCCGCCGCCCTCATCGACTGCCGGCTCGCCAAACGGCAGGGCCTGATATGACAGTGCCCCACAAGAGATTAGGCTCGCAGCTGTCGGCGCCTACGCGCTGTCCTTCCAAAGCCCGCTCTGGACGTCGAGCGACCACTTGTCACGGTACGCCAAAGTCATCTGCTCTCCAGAGAACTCCAACGGTAGCCATACATAGCGTGACTTCTCGAGCTCATTAGCAACGTGGCGACCACCGGCGTAGACGTAAGTCGTGTCCACGTCACCCGAGACCGAGAACACGAAGTCAGGTTGGGTATCGAACGTCGTTGAGTTGCCTAGGGGTATTCGTTCGGACCAGGGACCTTGGATAGCAGATGCGGTCCGATACGTGCACTGGTTCGCTGCCCAACCCGTCGTCGCCGACGTGATCAGGTAGTAGGTCTTGTCACGCTTGAAGAGAGCTGGAGCTTCTCGATCGTCTGCGGGCCCGACGTAGACCGGTTCGGGCTCGACACCGCGATAGTCGAGAGACAACCGGAATATGACGATACGCCGTTCGTAGGCTCCGCCACGACGAGACGGTGAGGAAGCCACGAGGAATGCTTCGCCATCGGGTTCCTGCCAAAGGCACAGGTCTGCAGTGTTGTACTCACAGGAGCCTCCCTCCCCGGCGAAGAAGTCGCGATGGAAGCTCCACGGCCCTTCGATCGACTCGCCGATCGCAACGCCTACGCGGACATCGTTGGTTGCAGCAGAGAAATTCTTACGTTTGAACCACATCACATAGGTGCTCGTCCGTGAGTTGTAGAGAATCTTGGGCCGGGCTATCTCGTGGCTCGCAGGTAGATCTGCTGAAGGAAGAAGCAGAGTCTTGGTGAACCTCCAGTCCTCGAGATTCAACGACGAATATAGGTTGAAGGCCTGGAACCAGTCCTTGCTCTTCCACCTTGCACCAACCCAGTAGAAAGTGGAGCCTTGGCAAAAGATGCCACCGGTATGAGCCTCGATCGGATGTCCCTCGACGTCCAGCCAGTCGCTTCCAGGCACGAAGATACTCGGACGGCTGGCATTCTTCGGGTCGATACCGCAAGCGGGCCCACCTTCCCCAACGGGGAGGTCATCCGTCGCTCCGTGATGCATCACTTCTCCCTTGATGACTCTACATGGCACTCGGGGCCTTGCCGACGGTGCTCTTGTCCGTCCTGGTACACAACATAGCCGGTGCCCACATCGGAATCCGCAAGACGCAACGCTTCCTGTAAACTGACTTGACAGAGAGCATAAGAGGACTTAGGATAGTCGGGGCGACTCGGATTGGCCCGTCGCCACGAGGAGGGCTGGAAGTGCGTAGGCATATGGGCTCTTCTGACCCATCCACAGGTGCCTGACACGGGCCGTGGCTGAGGGCACGCCGCTCCCGGCCTATGTTCTCGAAGCGTCGGAAGCTCCGAGTGCAGGAGGAGGCGGCCCGCTGAAGCCGAAGGTGTGGCGACCGCCGGCCGGAGTCGAGCGGTCGGTCGTGATCGAGGGAGTCGAGCTCGACGGAGAGGCTGAGGCGGTGATCGTCTCGGTCGGGGTCGGCGAGGGGCCGGTGGGCGCTGCGGGCGCCGCTCGGTCCGCTCGGACCGTGGCGAGGGACGCCGGCGGTCACGGTGCCTGGACCCGGGCGCGATCCGCTGCCAGCTCGAGGCGGGGGCTCCACGAGCGGTCTGCATCGGTGGGTTCCACGTCGTGGCCGGGGCGACCGACGCCCTCGACCGGGGCCGCTGTCACGCTGGAGCAGTGGTGCGCGGGGGCGGCTCGGTCCCGCCTGCCCACGTTCGGCGAGCTCGTCCCCCAGTTGCGGCGGAATCTGCCCGGCAGCCTCGCGGGGCTGCTGAGCGAGATCTCCAAGGTCTTCGTCGAGTCCACCGACGCCGAGCTACGACTCCTCACCCGCACGGCCTCCGGCTCCCGCTGCCCCGGGCACCTCAGCACCCTCTCCCTGCTCGCCCTCGGCGGTTGCACGGCCGACGTCGCTGGCGGGAACGCAGGATGACACACCCGCGACTCGCTGAGGATAGCCCGAACATTCCTCCGACGAACCGACGACCTACGTCCTCCGTGCTACGCCTGGACCGCTGGACCGTAGGGGCCGACGGGGTGGATCCGCACGAGGTGATGGTGCCGAGCGCAGCAGTGGCGCTGGACTGGAGGGGCTGGAACGAGAGCAGTTGGGAGAAGGTCTGGACTTGGCGCACCACTGTCGACCTAGAGACGCTACCTCCGCACGGTGATCTAGAGATAGGAGCGGTGCTCGGCCAGATCGATGTCCATGTAAATGGTCTACAGGTGGGGTCGGCCGAGTCCGGGTTCCTTCCCTCCGTCTTCGACGTAGCGTCTGCACTGCGTGTGGGTACCAACACCATACAAATAGTCGAAGACGCCCGGTGGCGGAAGGTCCCTCCGATGGGATCACCACTCGGTGCCGCCGATGTCGACTTCTATCTTCCTGCGGGCATTCACCGCCCCGTCGTACTACGACTCGGTACTGCCGCCACATTACGAGCTCTGATGGTACGGTCGAGCGGTCTGCTGAGCACCAATCCCATTATCACAGTGACGATGGCAGTGCCTTCAGAGATCCCAGCCCAGTCTCGGGCCACAGTCCGCATCACTCGTGATGGCGACGATCAGCTCTTGGCAGACGCGCAATACGAGCTTTCTGGACACAATAGGACTATTTCGATCGTGCTGCGGCCCGGCCCGAACCTCGAACTATGGTCACCGTGCAATCCCGTACTGTATCGTGTCAAGGCCTCGATCGAGCATAACAACGAAGAGGTAGCAGTTGGCGAGATCCGAACCGGGTTCCGGGAACTGACCTGGAAGCGTGACCGTCTCTACATCAATGGAAACTCGACACCCCTGATCGGTCTGAACCGCCACGAGCTATTTCCATTTGTAGGCTTTGCCGCATCGAGTCGAGCACAGCGCAACGACGCACGCATTCTAAAGGAGACCATGGGTGTCGACATGGTGCGCTGCTCTCACTACCCACCCTCGGACGCCTTCCTCGACGCCTGCGACGAGCTCGGCCTTCTCGTCTTCGAAGAGGTACCCGGCTGGCAGTACGCCGGCACTGTCCAACGTGACCCGGTATACGCAGATCCTTGGCAGCCGGTTCCCCCTCGAGATCGCGACCCCGAGTTCGAACGCCAGCACCTAGACCAGTTTCGACGGATGATCGAACGTGACCGCCATCGGCCAAGTGTTGTCGTCTGGGGCGCATTCCTGAACGAGACCCGTACCTTTACCCCGGACCTATGGGACACCGTCGTCGCCATCGGCAGACGGCACGACCCGGATCGGCCGCTGGGGGGCGCAACGCGTTACCGCCGCAACGGTCACGAGCCGAGTCGCTTCGACAGCGGCCACGATGACCTCGGCCGCAAGGTGTGGCCGTTCGATGTGTTCGGCTTCAACGACTACCGCTTGGGCCCGGACGACCGACCCAAGTTCCTCCGACCTGTCTCCGATTATCCGTACCTCGTCACGGAAGCTGTTGGTCAGATGCCTCGGTTCCGGGAGTGGTTCACACGCGCTGAGAGGTCAGCTGGACTGGCCCGTCAGGTTCTCTACCACGCCGATGCCATTGAGTTCGCATTTGCTGATGATGTAATTGGAGTGATCAGCTGGGTCGCTTTCGACTACCCCAGTCCCCATGGCGTCCTATGGGGATCGGACGATCCGGCGCTTGGACCCCGAGGTCATTCTCTCAAGACCGCTGGGGTCGCCGACATCTTCAGGATCCCCAAGCCGGCGGCAGCCATCTATCGAGCCCAACGCAGTCCGGCCGAGCAAGTTGTACTGGAACCGGCCTTCGCGTGGGATGCCGTGGCGATCCAAGCGGATCCGATGCGTTTCGCCTCGAATTGCGAGGAGCTCGAAGTGACCGTTGATCACGCTGACCGGTTCCTCTTGCGACCAGATCGTGTGAACTTCCCTAGGACGCCTCACCCCTTGTTCACTCCTCTCGAGCTCGATGCCTGCCCTGCCGAGCTCCATGTAGTGGGGAGAATACGCGGACAGGACGTCGCCGAACTTCGCCTGACCCGTGACACGAGCCTCGATCGCCTCGATGTCAGAGTCGACGATCCAGAGATAGCCGGCGACGGCGTGGACAGCACACGTGTTTCCTTCCAGGTCTCTGACGTCTTCGGGAACCTGCGCTACACGGCTGAGGGTCCTGTGACGCTACGCGTCGAAGGCCCCGGGCAGTTGATAGGTCCTGGCGTGATCGACGTCCCGTCCTCCGCCGGGGCGGTCTGGATTCGGTCTCTCCCCGGCGCCGTCGGCAGCATCTCGGTCCACCTCTGTCATCCAACTGCGGGCTGCGCCAGCGTCTCTGTCTCTGTCCGCCCTACCCAATGAAATCGGAGCAAACACAATCTGATCAGCGCTATCCCCCCTAATGGTGCTGTTCTTGACGCTTCAAGGGTACTGGCTCTCGGCTCCTACGACCGGCGCCGTGAGGGCCTAGTTGACCGGCACACTCGGGTGGTTACAGTCTTGTGACTCCTGTCGGCTTGCATTAGAGCCGAGGATCACGCGCACATCACGCTTTGGAAAGGTATCCACATCATGAGCACGAACATGCTTTTCCTGATGACCGACCAGCATCGAGTCGATACGCTAGGGGCCTACGGCAACCAGCTGGTACCAACCCCGAACCTGGACCGACTGGCTTCTACGGGTGCGTTGTTCCAGAGATGCTACACGCCGACGGCGATCTGCACACCTGCAAGAGCGAGCCTCCTCACGGGTCAGCAACCATTCCGCCACAAGCTGCTGGCCAATCAGGAGCGAAACGTCGGCTACAACGAAGACCTCGCGGCAGACACCTTCACCTTTCCCCAGGCGCTCCGCGGGGCCGGCTACGCTTGCGGGCTGATAGGAAAATGGCACGTAGGTACTGAGCGCAACGCCGCCTCCTATGGCTTCGAGGGGCCGGATCTGCAGGGATGGCATAATCCGGTAGGCCACGAGGACTACCAGGCTTACCTCGCCGAGCGTGGCCTTCCTACAGCCTCGGTATCAGAGGAGATTCGAAGCACCTACCCAAATGGAAGCCCGGGGAACTTGCTCGCCGGTCGGCTTGCCCAGCCGATCGAGGCAACTTTCGAGGCATACTTGGCGACCCGAGCGATTGAGATGCTCAACAGCTATGTCGACCGGTTCACCAGCACAGGGTCTCCGTTCTTCCTGCAGGTGAACTTCTTTGGACCGCATCTACCCTACCTGTTGCCCGGCGAGTACTTCGATCTCATCGACCCATCGATGGTGGCACTACCCACTTCTGTCGCTGAGACCTTCGAG
This sequence comes from Actinomycetes bacterium, assembly GCA_021819345.1. GTDB lineage: Bacteria > Actinomycetota > Acidimicrobiia > Acidimicrobiales > Palsa-688 > JAKAQB01. The sequence goes on from JAKARG010000012.1 coordinate 7,657, forward strand.
GGAAAGCCCGCTGTGCAGCGCAAGTACAGTGCCCATTGGGGCTACGATACCTTGAGCACCGAGCAGTCCCGCAAGCTCATTGCCGTCTATTGGGGGTACGTTGCGATGATCGACTCGTTGATCGGGCGGGTGCTCGAGGCGTTAGACGATACTGGTCTTGTGGATGAAACGGCGGTCTTCTTCACTGCGGACCACGGGGAGTTCACAGGAGCCCACCGGCTCCACGACAAAGGTCCGGCAATGTACGAAGACATCTATCGGATTCCAGGCATCATCCGGGTGCCAGGTGAGAAGCCCGTTGTTAGGAACGAGATGGTGTCGTTGACCGACTTCACTGCGACGGTTCTCGAACTTGCTGATGTCAGTACAGAACAAGCTGTTGACTCTCGGAGTCTGCTGCCACTCATACGTGGTGAAGGTATCGACTGGCCACGGGAGATCGTGTGCGAATTTCATGGACATCACTTTCCCTATGTTCAGAGGATGCTCCGAACCGAGAGTTGGAAACTGGTTGTCAATCCAGAATCGACAAACGAGTTGTATGACCTAGTAAACGATCCAGATGAGCTGGTAAATCGCTACCATGATCAATCTGTGGCTGACGTCCGTGACGTACTCGTCCAGCGTCTCTATCAGATCCTCCAGGCGCGCGGTGATAAATTCTACCACTGGATGACCTCAATGGACCCGGTGGGGTCATTGGCGTCGCTGAACCCGAGTCGCGCACCGGGCGAAGCGACAGCAGCGGCATCGGTCGCTCGAGCCATGGAACCCACTGCTGCTGAGATGTCGTAGGGGCAGAGCACTGAGAAGCGCGTGTCGTTCGGTCGTGGTAGGCACGGGGCTGCAACCGCCTCGGATAGCCTGGAGGGGCCTTCTGGCCCGCCACCTAACCGTATGTTCTAAATGGATGTCGGCCCACACGCCGGTAAGCTCGACGTGGCCGGCCTGGAGGCCGCGGCGGTAGAGCCCGCGCGGGGCGCCCACGGGAAGAAGGTCGCCGGGGTGGTGCAGGCGATCTCCGGCAAGCTGTTCGGCGGCAGCATCGGCCCGAGGTGGTCCCCGCTCGCTGATGACGTCCAGCGAGAGGTAGGCGAGGATGCCGAGAGCGCTCGTGCCGAGGCCGAGAGCGCTCATGCCGGGGGCTTCTGTGATGACGATCGGGTCCATGCTGATGGCGAGGTGGGCGATGCGGGTGATGCGCAGGCGTTGGGGCTGGAGGCCGCAGGGGTCGAGCAGGTGGGTGACGTAGACGGGTGAGGTGGGGGTGTTGCGGGTCTCGATGGCTCGGGTTACCACGACGTGGGGGTTGTCGGTCCGGAGGGTGCCACCCGCCACCAACACGGACCAACCTTCCGCCACGAGCATGGGACCACCTCGTCCCCGTTCGCGCCGGCCGACTTTGCTGCTTCCGGACCGGCATGACGGTGTCGACCGTTGGGCTTGCGCTGCGGGGCCGTGGGCGCCGGCGTGTCGGTGGCTCCTGGCTACTGCCGCTTGCGGCAGGGCTCACCGTTGATGACGAGAGCCATGGGGCGCACACCCTCCCTCGTGGATCGGTGCGGCCAGCCGAAGCGCTGAGCGGCCGGCGGTGGTGGATCTCGGAGGTGGTCCCGAGACTGGGGGAAAAGTGGTCCCATGCTGCTGGCGGCCGACACCTCCTGCGTGAATCGTCGAACTGCGCTCCTGCTCACGCCGACGACTTTCCCGACGGCCCTTGGCTCAGGGGACGGTGCTGTAGGCCGGCTGGCTAGTTTCGGGAGCGACTTCGCGGTTGTCGGGGCACAGAGGCATTGACAACCCGTGACCGGGCCCGCTGGCAGGAAGGACTGGCAGGATGAAGCCATGCGCCGACCTGCCGATCCGATCGGAGAGGCCCTTGGGGCCTCGGTGAGGGTGTTGGAGGTGGGTTGCGGGCCGGTCCCGCACGCCTGCACCACGGTGGGCTTGGACCGAGACCGTCGGGCCGTCGCAGCTCTTCCGGGCGACGGGCCGGTGGTGGTCGTCGGTGACGCCAGCCACCTGCCATTCGCCGACGGCTCCTTCGACGCCGTCCTAGCCCGCGGGGTGCTGCACCACCTGCCCGATGTCGCCGCCTTCCTTGGCGAAGCCCGCAGGGTCACGACCTCGAGCGGGCGGCTCCTGGTGCTCGACGCCCTGCCGATGTCAGACGATGACTACCGGGCGATGACCACCGAGCTCCACGACACAGGCGCGCCCACCGAGCCGAGCAACGGAGTTGAAACTGCCCTACTCGCTGGTGCGGCCATTGCGGCCGGTGGTCGCGTGGTTCGATCCCGGTCAGCGGGGCGCTGGACCCACGCCACTCCTCCCTTCACCGCCCGAGAGCTCACCAGTCCCGCCTCACTCCACCTCATCATGTGGTCGCCTGGTGGAGCAGCATGAAGAGGCCGACGCCACTCGGGGCTGCTCCACACGCTCACGCCCACCCAGACGAGCCCGTCGGCGATCCCCAGAGGTCGACTTCCCTCCCGAACAGGACGAAGCGACTCCTTCCTTGGCTGCCTGGCTGGAGCTGGTCGCCGGTGACGACGAGCCCGTAGACCTACCCCGCTCCGAGGGCGGACCCGGCCGGTGGTGGAAGCCGCAAGGGTGCTGCGCGACCACCGGTCGAGCTGACGATGTATCGTCGACATATCGTTAGGAGGTTGACCATGTGGCAAGAGCACAGGGGGCACGACCGGTGCCATGACGGCGATCGGCGAGGACCCTGGGGCGGGCGAGGGCCCTGGGCCTGGGCGATGGCAGCTGGTGGCCCCGACGTGGGTGGGAGCGCAGCGGACCCCGACGTCGGTTGGTGGGGCCCTTCTGGCCAGGGGCCAGGAGCAGGGCTCGGCGGTCCGAGGGGCTTCGGACGCGGGGCTCGGGGTGGTCGCCGTCGGGGCCGGGGCGACGTACGGGCAGCCCTGCTGGTGCTGCTCGCCGAGCGGCCCATGCATGGGTACGAGATGATCTCCCAGCTGGAGGAGCGGACACAGGGGGCGTGGCGACCGAGCCCGGGCTCGGTGTACCCGACGCTCCAGCTCCTGGAGGACGAGGGGCTCGTAAGGGTCGAGGCCGATGGCGGGCGCCGGCGGTACCACCTCACGAGCGAGGGCCGGGAGGCGGCGGTCCAGGTGACGGAGGCCGGGACGCCGTGGGCCCGAATGGCAGACGAGCCGGGCAGCGAGGCTCGCCGAGACCTGCGGCGGGCGGCCTTCGCGACGATGGCGGCGGTGCGCCAGGTCGCCTTCGTCGGTGGCGCAGCAGAGCAGCAGGCCGCGGCCGAGCTACTGGGACAGACCTGCCAGCGTCTCTACCGCCTGCTCGGCGGCTCGGAGGACGAGCAGGGGACAAGCTGAGCCCGCCGGGGGCCGGGGCGGCCCGCTTGGATGCGGAGCCATCGAGGGTGGCGCCGGCAGAGCAGGCCGCCCTCAGCGGTAGGCAGAGATCCCGGTCAGAGCCTGACCGATCGCGAGCTGGTGCACCTCGCCGGTCCCCTCGTAGGTGAGCACGGACTCGAGGTTGTTGGCGTGACGTAGGGCCGCGTACTCGGTGGTGATCCCTGCGGCACCGAGCACGGTCCGGCACGCCCGGGCGATCGCGATGGCCTCGCGCACGTTGTTGAGCTTGCCGACGCTGACCTGCTCGGGTCGCAGGCGCCCCTCATCCTTGAGCCGCCCGAGGTGGAGGGCCAGCAGCAGGCCCTTGGAGAGCTCTACGGCGGCGTCTGCCAGCTTGGCCTGGGTCAGCTGGAAGCCGGCGATGGGACGGTCGAACTGGACCCGCTCCCCGGCGTAGGCGAGAGCCGTGTTGAGGCAGTCGCGGGCTGCCCCCATGGCTCCCCAGACGATCCCGAAGCGTGCCTCGTCGAGGCACGACAGGGGCGCCGACAATCCCCTCCCGTCCGGGAGGATCGCCGAGGCGGGCAGGCGTACGTCCTGGAGCGACAGCTCCGAGGTCGCCGAAGCACGCAAGGACAGCTTGTGATGGATGTCGTGGGCCGAGAAGCCCGCCGTGCCTCGGGGCACGAGAAAGCCGCGGATGCCGTCGTCTGTTCGGGCCCACACGGTCGCCACGTCGGCGAGGCTCCCGTTGGTTATCCACATCTTGCTGCCGTTCAGGACCCAATCGCTCCCGTCACGGCGCGCCGTGGTACGCATCCCGCCGGGGTTGGACCCGAAGTCCGCCTCCGTCAGCCCGAAGCAGCCGATCGCCTCGCCGCTCGCGAGGCGAGGCAGCCACTCCGACTTCTGCTCCTCCGAGCCCCACCGCCAGATCGAGTACATGGACAGTGAACCCTGCACGGACACGAAGCTGCGCAGCCCGCTGTCGCCGGCCTCGAGCTCCAGGCAGGCCAGCCCGTAGCTGACCGCATTGGTGCCAGCACATCCGTAGCCCTCGAGGTGCATACCGAACAAGCCCATGGCGCCGAGCTCCGATGCCAGCTCGCGAGGGGCAACGCCCTCTTCGAACCAGTCGGCGATATGCGGTCGTACCGCCTTGTCGACGAAGGTGCGCACCGTCCGCTGGATCATGCGCTCCTCCTCGTCGATCAGCGAGTCGAAGTCGATGAGGGCACTGGCGTCGTCGAGCGCCACGGGCCTACCTCCTGTGAGCGAGAACCGGGTAGGCAGTCCGCAGCGGCTGGCGGAGTCCGCTCGTGGCGGGCGGACCAGGACACCGGGTACTGTCCGACCCGCGGACGCTAGCGCACGGCTTCGGGCAACCCAACCCGGTGCTCGTCGAGCAGCGCGGGTTCGTCCGCCGAAGGGCCCGCTCGTTGGTTCGGGTTGCCGTTCAGGTGGCTGCGACCGATGACGTCCGCGTGCTCGCCTGTCGTGGGCCGGGCCGCTTCCTCGCACTTGCCGGCGCAGCGCCCGGGGCACGATCCGTCGGCTGAGGTGGCCCCGGGCGACCGTCGGGCTCTTCGGCCACCCCGGCGAGCTGACGCAGGAAGGAGCGCAGCGCGACCTTCGCTATGCGCTCCTCGGCGGAGCCCTCGGGAGGGCGGAGGTTCCCGCTCACCTCGAGCTCGGTGCGCCCGGGGCCGGCACCTGTCGCGCCGAGGACCAGGTCGGCGTGGGAGCTGCACCCCTGGGCGCCGAGCACGCCCGATGCCTCCCAGGACAGCGAGCGGACGAGGCCTGGCCCACCTCCGGCCTGCCGAGGGCGAGCGGTGATGGCTGGGGCGTCAGCGGCCTCGGCCGGTCTGGATCGCACGGCGGCCCTCATCGGGCCCCACGGAGAGCCGGCGGGGAGAACGCTCATCCGGACCGCCTCGGCCTCGCCGTAGGCGCGGGCCACCAGGCCGGCGAGGAGCTCGTCGTCGGCGAGGGCGGCGTCGACGGCGTCGAGGCTCGCAGCGGCGAGCACCGAAGCGCTCACCTCCAGGCTCGCTCCCGCATGACGATGCGAGTCCGTCGGTGCGGTCACCTTGCCCTGCTCCAGGGCCACGTCCTGGGCCACCAGCTGAGAGAGGTTCGTGGAGGCAAGGGCCTCGCGCAGGGCGTCGGTGGCGGCCCTCCAGGTCTCGTGGAGTGGGCAGACTGCGTCCCAGCGGCACGGTCCTTCCCCGAGTGCGCACCGCTCGGACCTGAGCGGTCCCTCGCCCGCCTCGACCACCTCGACGAGCGAGATCGCGGAGGGGTCCCTCGAGAGTCGGTAGCCGCCGTCCTTGCCCGACTTCGAGGTGGCGAGGCCGGCACGGACGAGGTCGGCGAGGATCTGCGAGGCAAAGGTCTGGGGCACGCCCATCTCGGCGACCACCTCTCTGATCTTGCGGGACTCGCCCGCCGGCCAGGCTCGGGCCAGCGCCAGGGCCGAGCGCACCACGTAGTCCCCCCGCTTCGACAAAGTCATGTTCATCACACGAAGTGTAGCTGCTGGCTTGACATCCCTCGCCCACAGTCTTACTGTCATGGTCGACGTGTAGTAGTTCAGTAGAGGTATCGCACAGAGTGTCGTCCAGCGGAGCGTGAGCCATGGCCGTGACCTTCCCCCCCGACCCGAGCACCGAGGCCCGCGGAGCCCTGCCCGGCCTTCCCGACCCGGTCCCCGTGGCCGTCCACCTCCGAGCGCCGCATCGGTCCGGGATCGAGGAGCGCTTCGCCGCCACCGACCAGCCGGCCGGGCACGACCTCGCCCGCCACCCCCGGGTCGCCCGGCTCCTGCGCAGCCGCAAGTTCCAGTTCCTCCTGATCCTCCCCAACCAGGTGATCTTCTGGCTGGTGATCTTCCTCGGGCTGCTCGGCACCGTCGTGCCGGGGCTCAACTTCGGCAACGCGATCACCTGGTACATCTGGTTCTGCCTGGTCTTCGTGATGATCGCCGTGGTAGGGCGGGCCTGGTGCTCCATGTGCCCCTTCGGAGGCTTCGGCGAGTGGGTCCAGCGCCGGGCGCTCTGGCAGCGCACCCAGCGTGCGCTCGGGCTCGGCAAGAAGCTCCCCGAGCCCGTTGCCCGCTACGGCCTGCTGGCTTCGGTCGGCTCGTTCATCGTCCTCACCTGGATCGAGGAGTTCTTCGACATCGCCGGGCCGGGCAAGCCGATGGCCACGAGCTTCATGGTCCTCGGGATCGTCAGCACCGCCCTGGTGTTCTTCCTGGTCTTCGAGCGGCGCACCTTCTGCCGCTATGTCTGCCCGCTGTCGGCACTGATCGGCAGCCTCGGAGCGATGGGCTCGGCCGCCGGGTTCCGCACCCGCGACCGGCAGGTGTGCCTGTCGTGTGAGACCAAGGACTGCATGCGAGGCGGGGAGGAGGGCTACGGTTGCCCTTGGTACACCTGGCCGGGGAGCGCCGATTCCAACCTGACCTGCGGCCTGTGCTCGGAGTGCTACAAGGCCTGCCCCTCGGACAACGTCGGGCTGTTCGTGCAGCGCCCGCTCACCTCGGTGGTGGCCCCGTCGCGCCGGCGTGCCGACGTCGCATGGTCGGTCGCCCTTCTCTGGGGACTGGTCGTCTTCCAGCAGGTCAACGCCACGAGCCCTTACGCAACGCTTGACGGATGGCTCACCCGGATGACCGGGATCGCCTACCCCAACCCGATCGACTACCTCGGGATCATCATCGCCGTGGCCGCCATCTTTGCCGGCGTCGCTTGGGGGATGTCCCGCCTGCTCGGCAAGGACCTGGCCCGCTGGCACCAGCCGTCGGCCCTGTCGAGCTCGTTCGTGGACCGCCAGAGCCGCTTCCGGTCCTTCTTCGTGCCCCTCGCCTACGGGGTGGTCCCGGTCGTCGCCGCCGACTACCTGGCCCGCCAGCTCCCCAAGTTCTTCAAGCACGCCTCGCGCATCGTGCCGTCGATCGGCGCCTGGTTCGGCGCCGGGAGCACCCACTCCAGCCTCTACGACCTGCGCTTGCTCTCCAACCCGTCGATCGTCGCCGTCCAGGTCGGGGTGATCGCCGCCGGGACCCTGGCGGCGCTGTGGACCACCTGGAGGATCTCGGGTCGTGAGATCGCTCCGGTAGCCACCCGACCGCTCGCCGCCCGTCTCGCCAGCGTCGCAGTGGTGGTCGTCCTCGGGGGGGTCGCCGGCTGGCTGTACGTGCTCATGCACGCCGCTTCCTGAGCACCACGCCGCTTCCCGAGCACCCCCGTGGCGAGCCCGACCACCAACCCCGACCGAAGGAGAAGGAGCCTCCGATGACCATCACCGATCCCGCCACTCTCGCCGGAGCCGGGGACGCCCCAGGCGCTCGGGCCGCCGAGCACCCCCACGTCCTGGTCCTGGCCGACCGTTGCGCCGGCTGCCAGGAGTGCGTGGTCCGCTGCCCGACCGCTGCGCTCGACCTCGACCCGTCCACCTGGACCGCCGTCGCCGACGACGCAGCGTGCGTGGGTTGCCGCCAGTGCGTGCGGACCTGCCCGTTCGGAGCGATCGTGGTGGAGGGCCCCGCCCTGGTCGCTCCCCGCCAGCCGACCGTTGGGGTCCAGCCCGCCGGGCTCGACCACGACCGGAGCGAGACCCGCAGGGGGCTCGCCGGCTGGGCCGAGGCGCTGGCCGAGGCCAGTCGCTGCCTGGGCTGCCCCGATCCCACCTGCGTGCGGGGCTGCCCGACCCACAACGACATCCCCTCCTTCGTCGCCGCGATCTCCCGGGGCGACCTCGACCAGGCCCACCGGGTCCTACGTCGCACCTCCTGGCTGCCCGACATCTGCTCTCGGGTGTGCGACCAGGCGCTCCAGTGCGAGGGGGCGTGCACCTGGTCGCTCGAGGGCGGCACGCCGGTGGCGATCGGGGCTCTGGAGCGCTTCGTGGCCGACAACGCCCCGGTACCGCCGATCGAGGTGACGAGCGACGACGGCCGAGGGCTGTCGGTGGCGGTGGTCGGATCCGGCCCGGCCGGGCTCGCCGCCGCCTCCGAGCTGGCGTCGCACGGTGCCAGCGTCACCCTCTACGAGCGCGACCACGACTGCGGTGGCCTGTTGCGCTGGGGCATCCCCGACTTCACCCTGCCCGACGTCGTCGCCCGCCGTCCAGGCGAAGCGCTGGCCGCTGCGGGGGTGCGCATCGAGCTCGACCACGAGGTGACACCTGCAGGGCTCGACCGGCTGGCCGATGAGCACGACGCGGTCGTGGTCGCGGTCGGCGCTTCCCAGCCCCTGCGCGCCCCGCTGCCGGGCGCCGAGCTAGAAGGGGTATGGGACGCGACCCGCTTCCTCACCGCCGCCCACGCGGCGATCGCTGCCGGCGACCCGCTTCCGGGACTGGCCGCCCGGGAGCCCCGGGAGCCCCGAGAGCCCGGGTCGGGACAACCCTCGGCATCTGGCCGGGCGACCGCCGAGCGGCCGCCCACCGTCTTGGTCCTCGGGGCGGGCAACACGGCGATGGACGTCGCCCGCAGCGCCCGTCGGCTCGGGGCGGAGGCGATCTGCGTCGACTGGATGGACCGCCGCTTCGCCCCGGTCCGCCCCGACGAGCTCGACGAGGCCGCCGCCGAAGGGGTCGAGGTCCGCTTCTCGACCACCGTCGTCGGCCTGGAGGGCACCGACGGGCACGTCGGGAGGGCGTTGCTCGCCCGCACCGAGCAGAAGTCCGCCGATCGGCGCCCCCGGGTCCTCGGTGGGGAGCCGACGGTCCAACCGGTCGACCTCGTGGTCATGGCCATGGGGTACCGGATCGAGCCCGAGGTGGCCCGGGCGGCCGGAGGCGTCCCGTTGACCAAGCAAGTGGCGGGCCTTCCCGAGAGACGCTGGCTCGCGTCGGGGATCCTCGCCGAGCCGGCCCCCGCATTTGCCCGCCATCAGCCGGTCGGTCGCCTCGCCCTCGGACGTGAGCAGGCAAGGGTGGCTGCTGGCCTGCCTCGGAGGGAGCGGGTCTGGTTCGTCGGGGACGCCCTGGTCGGCCCGTCGACGGTGGTCGAGGCGATGGCCCAGGGCCAGCAGGCGGCTCGGGCGATCCTGCACCACCGACCGCGTCGTAGCCTTGACCCGGCCCCTGGCGCGGATCCAGAGCGGAGCGCCGGCCCCCGGGCGGGGCTCGGCGATCCCGGTGGCCCCCTCGCCGACGGCTCGGCGCGCCCGAGGCACGTGCTGGTCGCCTTCTCGAGCCGGGGCGGCACCACCGCGGCACTTGCCCGCCAGGTCGGGACGATCCTCTCGGGTAGGGGAGCCGAGGTGTCGGTCCTGCCAGTCGAGCGGGTCGGTCCCGCCCAGCTCGCCTGGGCCGACCACCTGGTGGTCGCCACCTGGGTGGAGGGACTGGTCGTCGGTCGGGTCGGCCCGGCCCGGGCCGCAAGACGCTGGATGTCGGCCCTGCCGGAGCTGGCCGGGATGCCGGTGACCCTGCTCTGCACCTACGCCTTCTCTCCTGCCGGCACGCTCGGGGAGATGTCCCGGCTGGTGGGGGCCCGCGGCGGGAAGGTCGTCGCCAGTGCCGCGATCTCCAGGCGTCGCCGGTCGAGCGAGCGAGCCGCCGAGCTCGCACTGCTCAGTGCCCCTGCCCTCGCCGGCTGACGCCGAGCCCCGGTCCGCCCGGAGGCCCTGACCCGGGGCGCAGGAGCCCGGCGCAGGCCAGCGGTCGGAGGCTGCCTCGGACCACGGCACCCCCGGGTCGGGCGCCGGCACCCGGCGCAGCGCCGCAGCGGTCCAGTTGCCCGCCCGAGATGCCGATACCCGAGGCGATGGACCCTCGCCGGATGAGGAAGTGGATGAAGCTCGCCGGCGTGGTCCTCGGGCTCGTGCTCACCCTCTGGTCGCTGCGCCCCGGCTCCCTGCTCGGCGGCTCGGGACCTTCGAGCCCGGGTGGCATCGCCGGCAACGGGATCGCCGGGATCTGCGCCGAGCAGCAGGTCGCAGCGCAGCTGAGCGGAACCTCGGGCACGAGCGCGGACACGCTGGCGACTGCCGGGCTGAGCGGAGGTGCCCGCTCGCTGCTCCAGGAGCTGAACGGTGGGTCCCTGCGCTGCCCCGCGCACCATGCCGACGGCTCCGGGGGCGCGACGACGCCGTCCGGGTAGCTTGATCTGGTGGTCGAAGCAGAAGAGGTGGAAAGGGAGGCAGCGAGGCGGCGCACGTTCGCCATAATCAGCCACCCCGACGCAGGCAAGACCACCCTCACCGAGAAGTTCCTCCTCTACGCCGGGGCGGTCGTCGAGGCAGGAGCGGTCAAGGCCCGCGCCGGGCGACGCGCCGCCCGCTCGGACTGGATGGAGCTCGAGCGCCAACGCGGGATCTCGGTGAGCTCGACGGTGCTGCAGTTCGCCTACCGCGAACACGTGGTCAACCTGCTCGACACCCCCGGGCACCGGGACTTCAGA
>JAKARG010000423.1 GCA_021819345.1 Actinomycetes bacterium
GCCTCGCCGTGACCATGCGCACCGGCCTCGCGGAACGGCGGGGTTCGCCCGAGGGGCCGAACCGGTTCGGGCCGTCAGATGGGGTTGACCTCGCCTTCATCCACTGGTTGCGGACCGTGGGTTCGAAGACCATGTCGGCCGCGAACCTCTCGGGAGCCGCCTCGTCGTCGCTCGATCGCACGATCCGCGCCGCGGCTCTTTCGCTCCGGCCGCTCGCGTCGAGTTCGTTTCGGAGGCGGGGCAACGGGCCGGACGCGCGCCTGGACGCGCGCCTCACCCCGGAGCCGGCCGAAAAGCCCGGCTTTCGGTTCACTGAGGATCACGAACTCGGCGTCGTCGAGACCGACACCAAGAAGGTCCACGGCGACACTCCGAGCTTCCTCCAGCGATCTCCCGCTGGCTTCCACCCACTCCACGGTCTACCGGACCTTCCTTTCCCGTTTCGCCTTCGCTCGGGGATGAGCCTTCCCGACCGACCCCTGTGGTGAGGGCGCCTGACTTCCCTTGGTGTTACCCTGCCTGGCGTTCGGTCGCCCGCCGCCTCCTCCGCCTCCGTCCTTCGCCGGGGCGCTCGAGCGCTTGCCAGACGTCTGGGCCTTCGCCGTGGACAAAGCAGGGTCGGCAGATTTCTCCCCGTTCCGGCTCGGGGCTGCTCCTGCCCCCGGCTTTGCCGTGGCCCGCTTCCCGTTCGACGCCGGTTTGCCATTGGCGACCGCGGCGTCTTCCTTCCTTCCCGACCTCGCACCGTTGGAGGTTCTTGTCGTGTCGCCCTGCTTTTCAGCACCAGCCGTCTCGGATCCCACCTTCTGCCCGTTCCCACTCGAGCTGCGCCGCGATCCCCCGGCTTTCGGCAAGGCACGTTCCTTGTCGGTGCCGACCATCGCCGCTGCGGACGATCGCGCTGCCGGTGAACCGGGAACCAGCCCCTTCCGGAAGAGGATCTCCTGGGTGATGATCCGTATTGCGCTCGAAACCACAAAATATACGTTGATCAAGGCGGCGATATTTAAATAAATAAGTCCGAATATCAGCGGCATGTATTTTTGCATTGCCGCCGCCTGCGGATTCGCTTGAGCCGCTTGAGGGTTTCGAGCATTCAGTCGGCTCATCTGCAAATATTGCAGGGCAATCGATGCCAACACCAAGACCAGATAGGGGATGGCGATCCAGATACTGCTGTGGTGCTGGAGAAGTTTCTCGGCGAAGTCCAGGCCGAACGACATCAGGCGCCCGTGGGCTGCCACAATTGCCCCGTACAGCGCCGTGTGATGCCCGATGTACCGAGGTTGAGCCACCGTGTGGCCATGTAGCTGGACAGTGTTGGTTATTCCTCGGATCACGTCGTAGAGGATGAGGAAGGCCGGCATCTGCAACAGCATCGGTAGGCAGCCTGTTGCCGGGTTCACATTGTGCTCTTTGTAGAGACGCATCATCTCTTCGTTGAGCTGCGCCCTGTTCTCGGCCCCTTTGTACTTTTGTTGCAGCTTCTTCATCTCGGGCCCGAGGGCCTGCATCGCCGCCATCGATTTCGTGCTCTTCACCGTGAGTGGGGTGAGGAGGGCCATGATGAGAATGGTGAGGAGGGCGATGTCGAGCGCGTAGTTGGGGATCAGCGCGTACAGCCAGACGAGGACGATGCCCACCAGGTCCAAGAGGGGCTGGAAGATACTGCCGATGGCGTGGATCAGTGAGTGCACGACGTGCTCCGTTCGGGAACGAGGTCGACACCATGTCCACCCCAGGGGCGGCAGCGGACGAGCCGCGCCAGCGCCAAGCGACTACCGTGGCGTGCTCCGTGAACCAGGATCGCCTCTTCAGCGTAGACCGAACAGCTCGGCACGAAGCGACACCCGGTCGGGCGCCCGCTCCGTACCCGCTGGTAAAAGTGGATCCCGGCCAGGAGAACTCGGCTGACACCAGATGGGGCCGGTTCGGTGACGCCCGGAACGTCCGGATCGCCAGTGGTCATCGCGACCGCCGTCCTTCCCGCCTGCCTTCGGCGGCGCCAGCCGCCTGGGCCGCCGCACGGGCCACCGAGCAACGCAACCGGGCGTAGTCGAGCGAGGCGGCGGCCGGAGACACGCGCACCAGGAACGTTCCCGGAGGGAGCGCTGCCGTCTCGAGCGCCATGATCGCCCTGAGCTGGCGCTTCATACGGTTTCTCACCACTGCTCCTCCGACCCTTCTTCCAATAGCGTACGCGGCGGCGCGGCGGCCGCCACCGGCCGGCGATCCGGCCACGAACGACACGCTCACCGGTCCCGACCGGGCCGTGCTCGCCCCTCTGTGGAGCGCTGCGAACTCCTGTCGAGAGCGCACCCGCAGCAGTGGGCGGCATCCAGCTGCTGCGTTGCCGGAGTGTTCAGACGGTGAGACGGTGCCGGCCTTTCGCTCTGCGGGCGCGCAGCACGGCGCGACCCGCCTTGGTCGACATCCGCTTGCGGAAACCATGGGTCTTCGCCCGCTTCCGCACGTTGGGCTGGTAGGTACGCTTCACTCGGTCGGTTCCTTCCTGGAGGTTTCACGGTCGAGCACCCGGTCGTGGGGCCGCGCCGGCAGTGCCCGGCGTGCGGGCAACGCTCCATCGTAGGCGCTCGGAGGACCTTCTCACTAGTCGAGCGCCCACGGCGCGCCCACGGCGCGGGGTGTACCGTTCCGGGATGGTCCTCACCCCCCCCCGGGGCTCGACCGGGCACACCCGTGACCGTCGGGAGCGACCGGTAGCGGCAGCCGACATCGTTCTTCCGACGGGCGAGCCTGCCCCTCGGGCTGCCACGCCATGGGCTGTCGCTGTCCACAGCTGTGGATTTCCTTGTGGAGCGAGCAGGCGACCAAACGCCAGAGGCGCACGTGAACGACGTTGAGCAGTTGTGGACAACATGCGCTGACGCGTTGAAGTCGCAGGTGAGCGAGTCGGTATGGCAGGCGTACCTCTCCACGGTGGTTCCCGTCTCGCTCGGTCCCGGCGGTCTTCGCCTCGCCGTTCCGAACACCCTCGTCCGGGAACGCATCGAATCGCGCTTCTTGGATCTCATCGTCCAGACGGTCGACGGTGCGTTCGGCACACCGCTCTCCGTGTCACTCGAGGTCGTCCCACCCGAACCGGAGGGACCCGAGGAGGTCGTGGTCGAAGACGGTCGCCTCGCCCCGTCCGTTCCAGCCCGACCTGTCGACGGCGCGTCCCCCCACACACCAGCTCGAGCCCGGGGAGATGGTGCGCCCGACCCCCGCTACACCTTCGAGACCTTCGTCATCGCCTCGTCCAACCGGTTCGCCCACGCCGCTGCCCAGTCGGTGGCGGAGTCCCCCGGTCGGTCCTACAACCCTCTCTTCGTCTACGGCGACGCGGGGCTCGGGAAGACCCATCTCCTCCATGCCATCGGGAACTACGTGTCGCTGATCTTCCCGGAGCTCCGCGTCAGGTACGTCTCGACCGAGACGTTCCTGAACGAGTTCGTCGACGCCATCCGGACGAACACCAC
>JAKARG010000424.1 GCA_021819345.1 Actinomycetes bacterium
CGTCCTCGGCCTGGCCGTCCTCAACCGCGGCTACCTCGCCCCCTACGACAGCGCCACCGGCCAGCTCGTGCTGCTGCTCGTCGGCGCCCTGTTCGCCGCGAGCTTCGCCTGGCTGGCCCGGATGACCCGCCCGGCGAGCGCCGAGCGGATCCTCGCCGTCCCGGCCGGGGCCGCGGCCGAGCCGCAGGCGGGGGTCACACGGTGATCCTGGCGTTGGTCTGCGGCGCCGGTCTCGGCGCCGGGCTGTGGCTGGTGGTGCGCGGCCTGTACCCGCCGCGGCCCTCGCTCGCCCAGGCCCTCGCCGAGCTGCGCCGCCTTCCCGAGCCCAGCCCAGCCTCAGGCGAGACCGAGGGCGGGTTCGCCGCCCGTGCCGGCCGCCCCCTCGCCGCGGGGCTGCTGCGAGCCGGCGGGGCGTGGCTCGTCCTCTCCCCGGTGCGCCGAGACCTGGCCGTGCTCGGTCGCGGCGTCGAACGCCACCTGGCCGAGAAGGTCACCCTCGCCCTCGTCGGTCTCCTCCTCGTCCCCGCCGTCACCGCCCTGCTCGCCGTGGGCGGTACCCGCCTGCCGCTGGTGGTGCCGGTGTGGGGGTCGCTCGTGCTCGGGGCCGCCGGGTTCGTCGTGCCCGACCTCGGCATCCGCGCCGACGCCGCCCGCAGGCGCCGGGACTTCCGCCACGCCCTGTCCAGCTTCTTGGACCTCGTCGTCGTGGCCCTGGCCGGCGGCGGCGGCGTCGAGACCGCCCTCGCCGACGCGGCCGGGGTCGGCTCCGGGTGGGCGTTCGACCATCTGCGCCGGGCCCTCGACCAGGCCCGCCTGGCCCGACAGGCCCCCTGGGAGACCCTCGGCCGGCTCGGGGCCGACCTCGGCATCGCCGAGCTGTCCGAGCTCGCCGCCTCGGTGGCCTTGGCCGGCACCGAAGGCGCCAAGGTCCGCGCCAGCCTCACCGCCAAAGCCGTCTCGCTGCGCACCCACGCCCTCGCAGAAGCCGAGACCGCCGACCAGGCCGCCTCGGAGCGCATGAGCCTGCCCGTCGTGTGTCTCTTCGCCGGGTTCCTCTTCTTCCTCGGCTACCCGGCCGTCGAGAAGGTCCTCACCAGTCTCCACTGAACGCCCTGCCGCCCACCTCACACCCGAAGAGAAAGGAACAACCGATGAGACCGAAAGGACCGCCGTGCTCAGCGAACTGACCCTCCTCCGCCACCTCGCAACCGTGCTCTGCGACCGCTGGCGGGCACTGCGAGCCGACCCCGAGGCCGGCTACACCACCGAGACCGTCATCGTCACCGCCCTGCTCGCCGCGCTGGCGCTCACCGCGGTGGGGATCATCGTGGCCAAGGTCGTCACCGCCGCCAACCACATCTCCACCGGCGGCTGACCAACCTGCCGATGGACGACGCCGCCCGCACGGGACGCTCCTCGCGCCGCGCCGCGTCCCTCCGCCGTGCCCGGCATGCGGTCGCCCGTGACGAGCGCGGCGCGGCGTCGGCCGAGCTGGTCATCGCCACCCCCCTGCTGCTGCTGTTGATCATGGGGGTGATCCAGTTCGCCCTCTGGCAGCACGCCGAGCACATCGCCTCGGCCGTCGCCCAGCAAGGCGTCGCCGTCGGCCGCCTCCAAGGCGAGACCGCAGCCGCCGGAAAGGACCAGGCCCGAAGCGTCCTCGACCAGCTCGGCTCCGGCGTCCTCACCGGCTCGGACATCACCGCCACCCGCACCGCGACGACCACGACGGTCACCGTCACCGGCCACGCCGAGAGCCTCCTCGGCATCTTCACCCTGCCCGTGAAGGCGACCGCCGCCGGACCCACCGAACCAAACGTGATCGGCCCATGAGCACACGGCGCGAACCACAAAAGCGTCGCCGCCTGCGAGACGAGCGCGGCGCGGTCAGCACCGAGCTGGTGCTGCTCACCCCGCTGCTCATCGTGCTGCTGCTGTTCGTGGTCGCCCTCGGCCGCCTCGCCTCGGCCCACCTCGAGATCGACGGCGCCGCCGCCCAAGCCGCACGCGCCGCCTCCATCGCCACCACCCCCGCAGCAGCCACCGCCACGGCCGCCCAGACCGCCACCGCCGCCCTCGGCACCGACCACGTCACCTGCGCGGCGCTCACCGTCCACACCGACACCGCCAGCTTCGCCCCCGGCGGCTCGGTGGCGGTCACCGTCACCTGCAGCGTCACGCTCTCCGACCTCGTCGGCCTGCGCCTGCCCGCCACCGAGTCGGTCTCCTCGACCGCCACCTCGGTCATCGACCGCTACCGGGCAGCGTCGTGACCCGCCCAATGACGTCCGTGCTCCGGCGGGTGCGCACCCGATACGCCGGCGGAGACGACGGCATGGTCACCGCCTTCGTCGTCGTGTTCACCCTCGCGCTGTTGTGCATGGCCGGCCTCGTCCTCGACGGCGGCCTCGCCCTGGCCGCCAAGGTCAAGGCCATCGACACGGCCCAGGCCGCGGCACGCGCCGGCGCCCAGGCCATCGACATCCCCCTCTACCGCGCCACCGGCCAGATCACCCTCGACGCCCAGCAAGCCGTCGCCGACGCCAAGCACTACCTCGCCACCACCGGACATGTCGGCACGGTGAGCGTCGACGGCGAGCAGGTCACCGTCACCGTCACCATCAGCCAGCCAACCCAGATCCTCGACCTCGCCGGCATCGACCAGCTCACCGAGACCGGCACCGGCAGCGCCATCGCCGAGCAAGGCACAGGGTGAGACGACCATGAGCTCCAAACGACTCGTCCGCCTCTACCGCGTCGTCGGGGGTCTCGGCGCCCTCGTTCTCCTCGCCGGACTGGTGGTCGGCATTCCGTGGGCGCTATGGCACTTCGTCGGCTGGCCCCTCCCGCACCACGTGCCCACCGCCGCCCAGGTTGGCCGGGCCCTCGACCACCAAGGCATCCCCGCCCAATCCCTCGTCGACGCCCTCGCCGTGGTGGTCTGGCTCACCTGGGCCGTGCTCATGGTCTCGCTGGCCGCAGAGATCCCCGCCGCCCTCTCGGGACGTCGCGCCCGCCGCCTCCCCCTCGCCGGGGCCTTCCAACCGCTCACCGGCCGCCTCGTCGCCGCCGTGGCCGTCGCCTGCCTGGCACTCGCCCCCCGCCCAGGTCACACCGACGCCCCCGGCCCGCCCGGCGGCCGCCTGGCCTTGGTCACGGCGCGCCGGCCCGCCGCCGCCCTTGTGCTCGACCGAGCGGACCTCACTGGAGCGACCCTCACCGGGGCCACCCGACCGCCGCCGGTCACTGCAGCCCCAGCGCGACAGGCGTCGCGACCGCCGCGGAGCGGAGCCCCACCTGCCGCGACGGGCCAGAACGCTGCGGACCGTACCTACGTCGTCCAGCGAGGCGACACCCTCTGGGGCATCGCCGAGCGTGAGCTCGGCGATCCGCTGCAGTGGCAGGCCATCTACCAGCTCAACGAAGGCCGCCCCCAACCCGGCGGCGCCACCCTCACCGACCCGCACTGGATCGACCCT
>JAKARG010000425.1 GCA_021819345.1 Actinomycetes bacterium
CTGCCAGAGCGATGTGCGCGGGTCGGAACCGCAGGAGGGCGTTGCGCAGAGAGTTGCCCCATACTGATCGCGGCGATAGCGGTTGCGGTCATGGTCGAAACGGGGATCGGTTCTGCAGCGGCGGGTGCCCGGCGCATGACGGGGTCCTCGACCGCGCCCAGCCCGGGCCGTCCAGGCCCGGGCGACGACGGCGGGGTCCAGTCCCTGGTGGCGTTTGGTCCCGGTGGCGCCGGTGGCGGGGCGGGCCTTGTAGGCCCAGGCGGACTCGACCAGCTGGGTGCGCAGGTGGGTGTTGCCGGCGTGGGTGATGCCGCCGCGGGAGCTGCGCTCGCCGGAGGAGTGCTCGGAAGGGACCAGCCCGCAGAACCCCATGAACATCGACGCGGTCGGCAGCCGGCGCCAGTCGCAGACCTCAATGCCAAGGTGAGCGCCCCCAGCTCGGTGATGCCCCGGTAGGCAGCCAGGCGGGCGACGGGCTCGGCGAAGGGCGCTTTGGTGTACCAGGTCGCCAGATCGGCGTCGATCGAGCGCACGGCCGCCTCCCGGGAGCTGAGGGTGGCCCGGTAGTGGGAGAACGTGGCGCTCAGCGCCGGGTCGTCGAAGCGCTGGGCGGCGATCCAGCGCTCGTGCGCGAGGGTCCAGTTGCTCCCGTCGCGATAGACCCGCCCGTGGCGAAGGAGGAACTTGCCGAGACGGTGCCGGGCCCGGGTCTGGTCGAGCACCATGTCTGCCCGGGCGCGGCACAGGTCCCGGACGGCTTCTTCGGCGACGGTCGGCACCCGCACCGAGGAGAGCTGGCTGGCCCGGAACAGCAACGCCATCCTCCCCGCGTCGCGCCGGTCGGTCTTCACCCGATCACCGGGGCGGGCCGGGATGAGCGACGGGGCGATCACCTCGCAGACCATCCCCGCCGCCCGCAGCGTCCGGGACAGCTCGTAGCCGGTCGGACCGGCTTCGTAGCACGCCCACACCCGCTTCGGCTCGGGGAACCGGCCGACCAGCCGGCGGATCGACTCGTCGTCGGTGGAGATCTTGTCGATCACCGGCCACGCAAGATGCGGAACGGGCCGACCGTTCCATACTCACTGAGACGCTTCATGTCTTCGGTGGCACCCGGTTCTACGATGAGCAGAGTGACCGAGCATTACACCCTGCGTCTTGCGCCAGGCATGCGACAGCGTCTCGCAGACGGCGCGCGTCGTAACGGTTTGGTCGAGCGCGCCTTGGCCCGGCGCTACATCGAGGAGGGGCTGCGCCATGACTCCCATCCCCTGATCGTGTTCCTCGACGGACCGAGCGGACGAAGAGCCAGCCTCGTCGGGCGCGGGCTCGATGTCTGGGAAGTCATTGCCACGATCCGCGACAACGATGGATCGATAGCCGTGACGGCAGAGTACATGGGGGTGGCTGCCGGCTTGGTGGACGCCGCCGTGGCCTACTACGGCGAGTTCCGGGACGAGATCGACGCAGAGATCGCGCTCAACGAGGCCGAGTACATGCGCAGCCGCACCGCAACCATGGCCGGCGAGCGCGCCCTCCGCGGGTGAAAGCACTGCTCGACGAGCGGCTCTCGCCCCAGATCACGATTCTCTTGCGTCAGGAGCGCCATGACGTCTGTGCGGTCGCAGAGCGAGACGATCTGGTGGGCCGCAGCGACCGGATGATCCTGGAGGTGGCGAGCGCTGAGGACCGCGCCGTCATCGCCAACAACATCAAGGACTTCCGGCCACTCGCAGCGGAGTGGCTGGCGCAAGGCCGGACGCATCCAGGTCTCATCTTGATGCCCTCCGCTCGTACCCGCAGTCGCTCGGCCATCCCCGCCCTCGCGGACGCCATCGCCTCCATACTCTGCGCCCATCCCGACGAGATGCGAGCCAGCGAACGCTGGGTCGGCCCGCTCGAAACAGGCGAGCCCAATCAATGAAGGATCCCGCTGCAGGCACTCAATGGGCCGATGCTCGACGGTCACATCCGGGTTCCGGCCGAGCCAGGTGATTGCGCGGCGCCCCGGGCTGCTTGCCAGCCGCCCGCTTCGACGCTCGGGCATCCTTGCGGCGTTCTGCCCGCTTCTTGCGGACCTCGATCCCATCGCGTGACGGCGGCTCGGAAGTAGTGGACGAGTCCGCCCTCGCAGCGGCCTCCGTTTCCGGCTAGGCGCCCTCGAGCACCTCGGTCGGCTCGGCGAACACCACTCGGTCGAGCACCGGGAACCGCCCGAGCCAGAGCACCCCGAAAGACGCCACGTAGGCGAAGGCAACCGCTCCGGTCGTCTCCAGGTGACCGAGGCCGGCTCCGGCGCTCACTTGTCCGGCGATGTCCACCGCCACGGTGGAGACCACCCAACCGAGGAACTCCAGCCCCCAGAACGGCAGCACCTCTGTGCGGAGGCTGTCCGGGCCGGAGCGCCCCCAGGTCCAGCGTCGGTTGAGCACGTATGCCGGGCCGGAGTCAGGCCTGAACCAAGCGCTCAGGTGGGGCGCCTGGACCCGACGCGAGCAGGATGCTCGTCGTTGCTGGGCCCAAGGCTCATCCCCGTGTCGAGCCCGTCGAAGGCAAGGTCCAGGTGCTCGTCGGGGCCGAGGGCCTCGAGCTCGAGATCGGTCGCATAGGTCCAGTCGCTGCGGCCGACCCAGGCGAGGGCCGCCTCGTTGTCGTCGCGGTAGGGGTCGGGGACCAGCCCTGCGGCAAGCAGGTCGGGCGTGAGGTGTCCGGGCACCGCAGCGGGCAACGGGCCCGAGGCCTGCCTGCGCCAGCCCAGGCATGGAGAAGGGCAGCTCGGCCCGCCGGGATCGGGACCAATGGCCCCACCGCAGGGCGCAGCGGGGCGCGAGCCTGGAGGAGTCCGAGACGATAGCCAGGAGGTCGTGACCATGACCGAGAGCCGGATGGCGAGCAGAGCGACGGTCGAGGGAGGGGCACCGATGGTGAGCGCACGCGCGGTGCAGCCCTCGGCGGCGGTGCCAGACGACCGCCTTGCCCGGATGCTGCCCGGGCCGCTCCGGCGGGAGCGTGAGCGGTGGTACATCCCGGATCGACGCATGCGGGGGATCCACTGGGTGCGCTTCGCCCTGGTGCTCGTGGCGCTGGTCGACGCGGCGGCCCACATCTTCGCCTCTCCGGGAGGCACGGCCGAGGTGACCCTCTGGCTCGACGGCGAGGTGGTGCTCTACGTGCTGATCGCGATGATCTACCTGCTCGGGCTACGTATGTGGTACCTGCCGGCGCTCGCCTACAGCGCGCTCAACTTCGTGCTGTTCTTCGTGTCGGGCTTCGTCGCCATCCCGGGCATCACGACCTCGGCGCTCACCGGGCACCTGGCGTTCTCCCAGTACCACTTCGGGCGAGGGTTCTCGGTCGGAGCCTGGGTCTTCCTGCTCGTGGTGGGCGCCGTGATGCTGCGGTTCGACCGGGGATCGAGGATCAACGAGCTGCTCCGGGACTCCTGAGTGGTCCTCCGCCGGTCGAGCTCCTCG
>JAKARG010000426.1 GCA_021819345.1 Actinomycetes bacterium
CTCAACGAGGGCCGACCCCAGCCCGGCGGCGCGGTGCTCGACGACCCGCACTGGATCGACCCCGGCTGGACCCTCCTCCTGCCGGCGCCGAGCGCTGCGACACCGCCGACCGCCCAAGCTCCGGCGTCTTCGCCGCCAACGGTCCCGACCGCGCCGGTCCCACCCGCTGCGTCCGCGCCGACGACGACCCCGCCAACCACTCCGCCAGCCAGCACCACTCCGCCGACGGGCACGACCCCGCCCATGAGCACGACCCCTCGGGTCGACGGGACGCCGAAGACTGCCACTGCGGACGGCCATCGAGGTGAGAGTCGTCACGGCGAGCCTGTCCGCTTGCCGTCGGGATCGGTGGTGGCTGCTTCGTTTGCCGCCGGGGTGGCTGCCACGGTCGCCATCGGCCAGCTCCGCCGCCGCCACGCCTACCGCTACCGGCCACCCGCACCGGGCCGCACCCGGGCCACCGAGCCGTTCCGCCCGACCGTCGCACACCTGCGCCGAGCCGCCGTCGGCGACGAGCCGGTCCCCACGCTTGGCGGCCCGTTCCCGCCCATGCCCGTCGATGACGACCAGCGCCGCGAGCATCCCGGCCGCGTCGACGTCGGGACACGAGACGGCGAGACCCTGACGGTCGAGCTCGACGACCTCAGCGGCGTGGCGCTCGACGGGCCGGCGGCCGACGAGATCGCCCGGGCGCTCGCCGCCGCGCTGGTGGTGCGCGCCGGGCCGGGCGCGGCCGAGGTGCTCTGCGACGAGGGCACCGCCGAGCGGCTGTTCCCCGGCCTCCCCTCGAGCCGCAGCATCCGCCGGACGGCCTCGGCGGACCTGGTCGCCCGGGCGGTCGAGTCCGAGCGCGTCGCCCGGATCCGGCTGCTCGGGGCGCTCGACGCCGATAGCGCCGTCCAGTTCCGCTCGGAGAACCCCGAGCACCCGCTCCCGCTGCTGCTCGTCCTCCTTGACGACGTGCCCGCGGGCTCCCTCGGCCGGTGGGCCACCCTCGTTGCCGACGCCTCCCGCCTCGCCATCGCCGTTGTCTTCCTCTCCCCGGCGCCGGTCGCCACGGGGACCCTTCGGGTCGACTCCGGCCGCCGGGTCCTCGATGCCGAGCCGTCCGAACGGCTTGGCTCGCTCGCCGGCTCCGAGCTGTTCGGGCTTAGCGCCGACGAGGCCGCAGAGGTGCTCGGCGCGACCAGCGAGGCGGCCGAAGCGGGGGACGTGGACGACGACACGTCCGCCGTCGGTCGGGTGCTCGACACGCCGAGGACAGAGCCGTGGCCCGAGCCGACCCCGAACGAGAGCGAGCCCACGAGCGAGGCGACGGACCGGCCGGTCACGGTGCGCATGTTCGGCCACCTCGAGGTGAGCGTGTGCGGCGAGCCGGTGGTCACCGGGCTGCGCAGCCGAGCCCGGGACCTGCTCGCCTGGTTCCTCCTGCGCCCCGAGGGTGCGACGAGCGACGAGGCCGTCGAGGCCCTGTGGCCCGACACCGAGCCGGGCCGCGTCCACGGCCAGTTCTGGCGGTCGTTCTCCGATCTGCGGGCGCGCCTGAAAGAGGCGGGCGGCGAGGACCTCGAGGTGCTCGCCAAGGCCGGGGAGCACTACCGGCCCTGTGCTGCAGAGATCGCCTGTGACCTGTGGGAGCTCCAACGCTGCCTCGAAGAGGCGTCGCATACCCAGGACCCAGAGACGGCGCGGGCAGCGCTTCGCCGGGCGGTTACCGCCTACCGGGGGGAGCTGCTCGCCGGCGTGGACCGGCCCTGGGTCGAACCGGTCCGCCAGGACCTCCATCGCCGGGCGCTCGACGCCCATCTGCGCCTGGCCGAGCTCGAAGACCAGGCCGGGCGCGGCGACGCCGCCGTCGAGACCCTGGAGCGGGCCATCGCCCTCGACCGCTACGCCGAAGAGCCCTACCGCCGCCTCATGGCTCTGCACGGCGCTGAGGGTCGCCTCGACGCGGTGCGCGAGGTTTGGCGGCTCCTCCAAGGCCGCCTGGCAGAGCTCGACCTCGACGTCGAGCCGGCCACCGCGGCGCTGTACCGCCAGCTCACCGCCCTCCAGCCGGTGAGCTCGCAGCCGGTGATCCCGCAGCCGGTCCGGTCCCGATGAGCTTCGAGAGCCTCCTCCCGGCCATCGAGCCGCTCCGGTGGCGGTCGATCACCGTCGCCTCGCTCGTGGCGGTGGAGGTCGCGCTCGCCTGGCGGCTCGGGTGGTCGCCGGCGCTCCCGGCGACGTTGTTCCTCGGCGCAGCGCTCACGGTTGCAGCCGTGGTCGACGCCGCCACCTCCAGGGTTCCCAACGTCTTGGTGCTGCCGGCCTACCCGGCCGGCCCCGCGCTGTTCGCCGTGGCCGCTGGGATTGACGGGCAGTGGTGGCCGCTTGTCCGGGCGGTTTTCGGAATGGCCGGCGTGGTCGGCTTCTACCTCGCACTGGCTCTCGGCACCGGAGGGAAGAAGATGGGTCTCGGCGACGTCACCGCCGGCGGGCTGACCGGCCTCCTCCTCGGCTGGACGGGCTTCCCGGCGGTCTTCGCGGGGGTGCTGCTCGGCTGGGCGGCAGCGCTCGTCGCCGTTGTCGTGCTGGGCCGCGTCCCGACCCGGAAGCGGGGCTCGATCCCGGCGGTGCCGTGGCTGTGGCTGGGTGCCCTGGTCGTGCTGCTCGTCGCCAGATGAGCCCGCTGGCCGGACGCGCGGTGGCCTGGCGACCGTGCGCCCTCTTGCTCAGGGGCGCATCGCCTCGCGGATGCGCGCGGCGCGCTCGGAGAGCCCCCGTCGTTCGGCGACGGCCAGCTGGAGGCCGAGGTGGGGCACGGCGATGGGGAGCCCGTGCCAGGAGACGAGCTCGAGGTGGGCTTCGGCGGCGTCTTCGTCTTCGTGGGGAGGGTCGAGATCGCCCTGCTCGATGGGGATGCCTGCCCCGCCCCGCGAGCGCGCCGCTGCCGTACAGCCACCAGCGAAGCGGGCTGTGCTCGGCGCGCCCTGCGAGCAGCCCCAGTCCTTGCTGCCAGTCGATGGGATCGAGGCGGGCGCTGTGGCGGACCATGGTCTCGATGTGGCGGCTGAAGCGCTCGAAGACCGTCTCGATGCGGCGGCTCGGTCCAGCCGGCGGGTGAAGGTCCCTGCCTCGTCGTCGGGCTGCCAACCCATCTTCACCAGGCGCTCCAGGTAACAGGCGACATCGGTGCGCACCACGAAGCCCACCTGAGCGCCGCCTGCACCGAGATGGCGGCGAAGCTCGGTGTGGAGGTGGGTCTCGGCCGTGGGTGTCAGGCCGTGGCGGTCACGGCGTTGATGATGACGGCGTAGAGGTGGTGCCAGGCGAGCGAGCCGAACCCGGCACCTTGGAGCAGCCGGTTGCAGCGCTGTCTGGTCCGGGCCTTGCCCCGCCGGCCGGCGAGGAGGGTCGGGAGAAGCCAGGCGGAGAACTGGGCGACGAGGACGAGCTGGCCTCCGCTTCGAAGGACCCGGGCGCACTCGCC
>JAKARG010000427.1 GCA_021819345.1 Actinomycetes bacterium
CCCGGCCGATGCCACCGTGACGGAGGAGCTCGTAGCACTCCGTGCGCTCGAGCTCGAGCACTTCTGCGACACCGCCGGGCGGGTGGCCGGTGCCGACCGGCTCGCCGAAGCCTCCTCCTTCGAGATGATCCACGCTCGTCGAGAGCGCCCGCGCGAGGCGCAGGCGAGTCGAAGCCTCCGGCGAGGCACCCGGCCGCTCCTCGAGGTACTCGAGATAGCCCGGGTCGATGCCTGCCTGGCGGGCAACGTCCTCGCGGCTCAGCCCGAGCTCGTCACGCCGTTCGGCCACTCTGCGCCCGAAGTCTCCGGGGTCCTGATCGCTCATCGGCTGGTCCTTTCCACGTTCGTCTCGACGCCCGTAGCTTGGTCCTACTCGCCGGGGAAGTGGTCCATGAGCAGATGGGTGGCCGGCACGCCGAACGACGGGGGCTTGCCGCCCGTGCGGAAGTACATCTCTTTGAACGCGAGCTTCATCGCATAGGGCGCATGGCCCATCTTGAACACCGAGCGCTGGCCCCCGTACCAGGTGTCGGAGTAGATGTAGAAGCCCTGGTGGCCACCGATGTCCCCGAAGCAGAGGATCTCGGGGTGGTAGTCCGGACCGGCCTCGTCTGCGCCAAGGGCACCGACGTCGATCGCGACCTGGCGCGCCGCGATCTGTGCCTGCTGGTGGCCGAGGCTCCCGAGCTTGGGGACGGTGATCGCCGCGGCGTCACCGACCGCGAACACCTCGGGATGCGTCGTGCTGCGCATCGAGCGGTCGGTGAGGACGAAGCCCCGCTCGTCGGTGATCGAGAGCTCCACCAGGAACGGGTGGGGCACCCAGTCGGGGATCACGATCTTGATCTCGGCCTCGAGGCTCGCGCCGCTTCGGAACTCGATCCCCTCGGCGGTGAGCCGCGTGACGTCTTCGGTCTTGTTGAGGTACCCGAAGCCTCGTTTGGCAGCCATCGCGAGGAAGGGGGTGACGATGGGCTCACCGGCGTCCTCGGCGATCATCTCGGCCGGGGTGAACAGCGTGATGCGATGCGCGTCGCCCAGGTGATGCTCACCGAGCCAATGCGCCATCGCCAGGCCGAGCTCGAGCGGTGGTCCCTCGCACGCGGCGAGCCCGACCGGGAGCCAGTCCGGCTTGTCCTGAAGGCCCTGGTGGAACCGAGCCGATCCGATCGCGATCGGGCCGCCTTTGTACCCCGCGAGACGTCGACGCAGCTTGTTGCCGTAGTAGCCGCTCGACACGGTGTCCCCGTGCTCCCCGAAACCCTCGATCTGGTCGTAGGCGAGGCGGTTGCCGAGGGCGATCACCAGGTAGTCGTAGCCGAGGCTCTCCGGCGCAGCCCCCGGACGGTCGCTCGGCACGATGTCGATCCGCCGTGCGTCGGGGTCGAGGCTGACGACGTCTGCGTTCAAGAACGTGTTGCCATCCTTCGCGTGGATCTTCGGGGTGTCGAGCAGCATCGACTCGAGCGGGTCTCTGTCGGCGAGCACCTCCATCTGGACGTTGGGCACGAAGGTGAGGTACGGGTTTCGGTCGACGACCACGAGATCGACCGCATCGCCTGCGTGCTCACGGATGTACCGGGCGGTCGTGAGCCCGGCGAAGCTGCTGCCGAGGACCACGACCTTCGGCTTGGCGCCCGTCATTTCGCTACCTCCTTGTCAGGCATCGGTCACGATGCGTGACGGTCCAATCGCTGCAGAGGTCAGAAGGTGAGGACATGCCAACCGGCCTGCAGTCGCGTCGCAACCTCGACCCCGCCTTTGACGGTCTCGGCCTCGAACATCTGGTCCCGGGTCAGCCCGAGGCTCTCGAGGGAGACCTCGCACACCGTGACCTGCACCCCCGCCTCTCGAAGCGCGCTGAGCTGTTGGTCGAACTGCGGCGAGTTCTTCTGGTTCGACCGCAGGATCTCCACACCCGGACCGAGCAGGAGCAGCTCGACGGGCATCTCGGCGGTCCTGCGCACCATGAGCGTCATCTGCAGCACCGCGTTCGCCCTGACGAAGGACTCCTTGCCCGTCGTGAGCACCACCAGGGTCGGCTGCTCAGCAGTTTCCATGTCGTGTCCTCCTCGTGCTCTGTCTCGCGCGATCCTGCGACGATCCCTGCGGCACCACCACGGTTCACCGTAGCGACCGTGTGGTCGAGACGCCTGGTCACAGCGCCGCCAGCGACTGCGCTGCGGTGTAGGCGGCCACCGCGACGAGGAGCCAGACGAACCAGCGCGTCAGCTTGGCGGCCGGCACTCTCCCGGCGATCCGGTCGCCGAGCAGCACGCCGATGATCCCCGCGACGGTGAACGGCAGGGCGATTCGCCAATCGATGCCACCGCTCGAGAGCCGGAACACGAGCCCCTCGGCCGAGCTGACCGCGATGACGAGGAGCGAGGTGCCCACGGCGATCGGCATCTCGTAGCCGAGGGCGAGGACAAGCGCCGGCACGATCACGAACCCTCCACCGACGCCGAAGAACCCGGTCAGAAAGCCGACCGCGGTTCCCGCCACGACCACTCGCAGCACCGTGTCCATCGTGGACTTGGCGTGACGTGCTCCGGCATCGGGGCTGGTGCCCGGTGCGGTGACCACCTGAGCCGCTGGGACGGGTGCGGTGACCACCTGAGCCGCTGGGACAACTGCCTGCTGCTTGGCATGACAGGGCGTTTCGTCGTGGTGCTCGTGCATCCGCCATGCGGCCACCAAGATGAGCCCCGAGAAGGAGAGCAGCAAGACGTCCCCGGGGATGTCCCGGTTGAGCGCTGAGCCGAGGAACGAACCGCCGATCCCTACCAGACCGAAGCCGAGACCGGCCCACAGCCGCACCCTTCCAGCCCGAAAGTGGCCCACCATGCCGACGAGCGCAGTGCTCCCGACCACGACGAGCGAGGTCGTGGTCGCCGCGTGCGCAGCCTCGCCAGCCCCGTAGACGAGCGCCGGCACCGCCAGGATCGACCCCCCGCCCCCGAGAGTGCCGAGCGACAGCCCGATCAGGAACCCGAGAGGCGACGACGCACCGATGCGGCCGAGACCGGTGACGGCTGGATTCGAGGCCTTCATCGGCAACGCCGACCCGCCGTCGAGGCCCTCGTCAGCTCGCCTGTTCGCGTTCGAGGGCGCGTTCGGCAGCCGTCGGCACACCCAGGCGGTGCAGGACGACGCTCGACGGACACCATCCGACGACGGCATCCATGATCAGGTTGACACCGACGAAGCCGGTGAGGAGCCGCCAGCGCTTCGATCGCTCGCAGCCCTGCGGCACGGGCTGCCAATCGTCCTCCATGGATTCTCCTCTCGGCGTGTTGCAGTGCTTGCCCTCAGGACCTTTTCTTACCCGCAGTTGCCTAGTTCTTCTCACCCCCAGTTGGCTAGGCGAGCTGTGGCTCCCTCGTCCTCGTGGTGCGCTGTGCTCGAGTGGTCAGCCGATCGCCTGAGACGCCGAGAGCACGCTCGCCGGCTTCGGGGGGGC
>JAKARG010000428.1:0-3075 GCA_021819345.1 Actinomycetes bacterium
GATCTCTCGGCGAGCTCGGTGATCCAGTCGAGCCCGGGACCCTCGGCGAGCGAGTCGCGGGCGAGCACCCCGTCGAGCCCGGCGCCGCCGGAGCCCGGCCGGCGCAGGGGCCAGCTGAGCCGGGAGGCGCGATGGGCCGGCGCAGCGGGGCGCCGGAGGGGGTTCCACGGCTGCTCGGAGCCAGCTTCGGCGAGGGCCCGGCCGGTGCCGGGGTCGGGCGGCGGCGCTCCGGCGACTGCGAGGCCGCCTGCGTGAGCGAGTGGTGCCCGGCGGCGGGTGGCGACGAGCACTCCCGATCCGAGCAGGAGGGCGAGACCGGCGACCTCGAGCTCCAGGTCGGCGTTGACCCCGGTATAGGGCAGCGAGGTGCGCGGGGCGCCCGAGCCCGAGCCCGACACCGAGCCCGACGGAACGCTCGTTCCCGAGCTGCCGCCGGTGCCGGTCGAGCCGGAGCCGGTCGCCGGCGTGGTCGTGGTGGTCGTCTTGCCGGGCGCGGCCGGTGCAGTGGTTGCAGTGGTGCCCGAGCCGAATGGCGTGGTCGTCGTGGTCGTCTTGCCGGGGCCGGCCGGTGCGGTCGCCGTCGGGCTCGTGGTGGTGGTGGTCGCGCCTCCCCCCGATCCCCCGCCGCCCGAGCCGCTCGGCCCGAAGGGGTCGGGCACCGTCGTGGTGGTGGTCGAGGAGGGGGACGACGCAGGGTAGGACGCCGACGCCCCTGCGACCCTCGGGGTCTCCGCCGGCGGTGCGGCCCAGTCGACCAGGTGCTCGACGGTGAGGACCGTCGGCTGCGAGGAGGCATCTGCAGTGCTCGACCCGACGGCGGCCACCAGCCAGGCCGCCTTGGCCCCGTCGGCTCGGGTCACGTGCACGCTGTAGCGCTCGGTCACCTTCCCGCCGGCCCTGATGGTGCCGATGTGCCAGGTCAGGACGCTGAAGCGCTCCTCGGGAACCCGAGCCTGCCCGAGCGTGCCCCCGGTACCGACCGGCGCACCACCCGAGACGCCGGTCGGGGCCGTGGCCGCAACGGTCGTGGTCGGAGGGGTCGTAGCCGGAACGGTCGTGGAGGTGGTGCTCGTCGCAGCGGTGGTGCTCGGAGACGGAGCGACGGTAGAGGTGCTCGACGTACCTGGAGTTGTAGTGGAGGTCGAGGTCGCGCTTAGGGCTCCGGCTGAGGTGGAGGTGGAGGTGGAGGTCTGAGCAAGACCTGAAGCTGCAACTGATGTCGAGGTGGAAAGGGTGGGCGCAGACGGCGACGTCGTGCTCGCTGTCGAGGTGGTGACAGGCGAGGTCGTGGCAGGCGAGGTCGTGGTGGCAGACGAGGTCGTGGTCGGGGGTGCCGTCGTGGGCAGCGATGAGGCGGTGGTAGGGGGCGTGGCGGTGGTGGGGGGCGTGGCGGTGGTAGGTGGCGTGGTGGTGGGGGGCGTGGCGCCGTCGGGGGAGCGGGTGCCGTCGGCGACCCTCGGGGTGCCCGTCGCAGGCGAGGCGCTGGCCGCTGCGGAGGCGAGGCGCGGCAGGTAGGGCCGGCCGGCGACGGTCGGCAGCTCGGTGCTCGTCACCGTCGGGGTGGCGCAGTGCTCGGCGGTGCTGCAAGCGGCGAGGGTCACGCCGGCGGGCAGGTAGGCGTGCACCACCACGTCCCGGGTCGTGGCGCTCGGGGCCCCCGAGACGACTACCTGTTCGAGGCCTCGGGCGGAGCTCGTGGTCACCTGGAGCGGCACCACCTGGGCGGTGGCTCGGGCGGTGGCGGCGGTGCCGGGCTCGATGACCAACCCTGCGACCGAGCCGCCGGCCGCGGGGCTGCTCGGGGCGGCGATCGGGTCCGAGTGCACCGAGGCCGAGAGCGTCCACGAGGCCCCAGCGAAGCGTTCGGCGCTGCGTTTCCCTGGGGCTACCTTGAAGTAGAGATCGAGAGTTTGGCGGCCAGGGGCCGGCAGGTTGCCCCAGTACAGCTCCGTCCCACCGGCGGGGACCGCCACCGCCCTCGGCGCTCCGACGACGAAGTCCGCGCCTCCGAGGCCGACGCCGACCGAGTGGGGGACATAGGAGATGCCGCCGGGCAGGTCGACCCCGACGAGCAGCCGCCCGAGGGGGGCATCGGCGGGGTCGGCGATGTGCAGCTCGACGGTGGTGGCCTCGCCGAGCACCGACGGGCCGAGCGCGAGGCTGGCATGGATCTGCGCCAGGGGCGCGTCCGCGGCGTTGGCGACGGCGGCGTGGGCGACGCCGCCGATGGCGGCCCCGGTCAGCAAGCAGGCGCTGCAGATTCGGGTCAGGTGACTGCGGTTGGCGTTCATGGCACCTCCAAAGCGTTGCATCGGCACGGCTCCGGGTGACCTGAAGCCCACAGACCGAAGCCGAAGCGGAGCTATGATCCGGCCCGCCGTGAAGCCGGTCCCGTGAGGCCGGCACGGGCAGGAGGAGAGATGGCCGAGGGCTACGCGCCGTCCGGGACGCCGGAGCGGGAGGGCTTCGTGGCCCGTAGGACGGTGATGGAGGCCGACGACCTCCGCCGGGCCACCTGGCGCATGGCCCACGAGGTCCTGGAGCGCAACCGTGGCGCCGAGGACCTGGTGGTGGTCGGGCTGCAGCGGGGCGGGGTGTGGGTGGCGGAGCGCCTGGTGGCGGTGGTCCGGGAGGTCTCGGGTGCCGAAGTGCCCCTCGGGGCCCTCGACGTCGCCTTCTATCGCGACGACATCGGGATCCGCCCGGTGAGGGGGGAGGAGGCGACCGACATCCCCGTCGAGCTGACCGGGCTCACGGTGGTGCTCGTCGACGACGTGCTCTTCACCGGCAGGACCGTGCGGGCCGCGCTCAACGCGCTCGCCGACCACGGGCGCGCCCGGGCGGTGCAGCTGGCGGTGGTCGTCGACCGGGGCCACCGCGAGCTGCCGATCCGGCCGGACTTCGTGGGCAAGAACCTCCCGACGCGAAGAGACGAGCTGGTGCTGGTCCATCCGGCCGGCGTGGTGATCGGCGACCTGGTGGCGCCCCGATGAGCGGCGCCGACCTCCTCTCGGTCGACGACCTCGGCGTCGAGGGGATCAACGAGGTGCTGCGCCTCGCCGACCGCTTCGAGAT
>JAKARG010000428.1:3085-3447 GCA_021819345.1 Actinomycetes bacterium
GGTGAGCTCCCGGCCGATACCGAAGGTGCCGACGCTCAGGGGCAGGACCGTCGCGTCGGTGTTCTTCGAGGACTCGACGCGGACCCGGCTGAGCTTCGAGACCGCAGCGCGCCGCCTCTCCGCCGACGTGCTCACCTTCAGCGCCGCCAGCTCCTCGCTCAGCAAGGGGGAGTCGATCCGCGACACCACCGAGACCCTGGAGGCGATGGGCGCCGACGCCCTCGTGGTGCGCCATCGCAGCGCGGGCGTCCCCTGGCAGGTCGCCCGGTGGGCTCGCCGGGCGGCGGTGGTCAACGGCGGCGACGGGGCCCACGAGCACCCGACCCAGGCGCTCCTCGACTGCTACACCGTCGAGATCGGAA
>JAKARG010000429.1 GCA_021819345.1 Actinomycetes bacterium
GGTCTGGAGGTCCCCCCGGCCGCCTGGGGGTTGGTCGCGCGGGACCGGGATCTCGAAAGGAGAGCCTCCCCGCAGTGCCCGGCGCGCCGGTCGGCTCTGCGACCAGCTCTGGCCGTTCCAGGTGTCGAAGGTCTCTCCCACCCAGTAGGACGGGCGGCTGGCCCTGACCCGCATCACCACCTGGTGCCCGAGGGTCCCCCTGATCGCGGTGTCGAGGTCGCCGGCGAAGCCGAGGTAGCCACCCACCCGGGTAGGTCCGTTGCGGCTCCCGGGACTCGACAGCTCCTCTGGGTGACCGTTGTCGCCGGCGAGGGCGCCGGCGAGCGGGACGCGGACCGGCCCCCCGATCGGGGAGCGGCTGAGGATGTCCAGGCGGGCCGAGACGCTCGGCGCCGGCAGCCACAGGAAGGTCCCGACCGCGACGAGCGCAGTACAGGCCAGGGCTGCGCCGATCCCCCTACCCGAGGACCGAGCGCCGCTCGCCGAGCGCCATCGCTCGACCAGTGCCCACCACGACAGGGCGGCCCAGGCAAGAAGGGGCAGGGCGAAGCCGAGGTCGACGGCTCTCGCCGCGTCGACGGCCATCAGGCCCCCGGACGCGACGAGGGCGAAGAGCAGGTCGGTGGTGGCCGGGACGTGGAAGGAGTGGACCACGAGGATCGCGACGAACAGCACGGTGAGGGCCGACTCGAGCGCGGTGATGTCGGTCACCGGTCCCGAGTCGATCCGCAGCCCGAACCAGGCGATCGCCCCGATCGCCCCGGCCGCCACGGCGACCTTGACCCAGCCCGGCGGGGACGCGCGGGTGGCCCACGAGAACGCCATGCCGGCGGCCACGAGCGCAGCCGCCGTGAGTCCCTCGGGCCAGGTGAGCTGTCCGACCGCAGAGGCGGCGACCACCGCGACGAGGACGGCGCCGGTGCAGGCCAGCCGGAGGGGCACCGACTCCTCGGGTGGCCGCGGCGCGTTGGCCCGCCTGATCGCCTCGACGAGCCTCATCGCGCCACCAGCGTCAAGCCTCGGCGGTGAGGGCCACGGCGAGGCCGAAAGGGAGCTCCGGCGCGCCGGCCCCTGGTGGTCCCGCAAGGGCCAGCCGCCGCCCCGCCCCCCGCTCGTCGCTCACCCAGCCCTCCACCTCGCGGCCCCGCTCGCTCGTGGCGAGGAGGACCCGGGAGCCACGTTCCAGCAGCTCGGCGACCGTGGCGAGCGCATCCTCGGCGACCCTCTCGGCGGCCTCGGGGTCGCTCGGGAGCACTACCTGGACCCGCCACGGCATCCCCGGGGGTCGCTCCTCGTCACGCACCAAGAGCTCGCCCGCATGGGCGGTCGCCGGCCAGTGGGCTCGGGAAGGTCGGTCGCCGGGCTGGTAGGGACGCACGCCCCGCAGCTCTCCGGAGTCGGCCCTCGCCGCGGTCGAGCCGAGCAGCTCCGAGCCCGCCTGCATCGCGCCGGGACGGTCTGCGAGCCCGGCCGGCCGCCCCCGTCGAGGTGCCACGAGGATGGGCGCAGGTAGGTCGAGCACGACCCGACGAGCCCACCACTGCAGGCCCCAGGGCGCGGCGCTCGCCACCTCGAGCACCACCTGCTGGCAGACCCCCCGGACCGGGGGGACGAGGGTCACTGCTCCGGGCGCTGCGTCGGGCTTCGCCCGCACTCGACCGGCGCGCTGACGCAGGGGGGTCGCGGCCTCGGCTCGTCGCGCCGGCCCTCGGGGTCGCTGCGAGGGGGGAGGTGGCTGCGCAGTGCCACCCGGCCCGACGAAGCGGGCCGGTCCCGGAGGATCGAGGGGACGTACCCGCACCCGGGTCGAAGCGGTCAGGCCGAGGGCCACCTCCCGGCCCGCAGTGGCGTCTGGCGGCACCGAGCCCACCCCGAGGCGAGCCCGCCACAGCGCCACCGCCGGGCCGAGCACACCGACGAGGAGTGTGGCGGCGACCAGCTCCCCGATCACCTGGACCCATCCCGACCCGCTGTCGTGGACGACCAGCCAGCCGACGGCGAGCACGAGCGGAGCCGAGACCACGGGCAGCACCGGGCGCCCCGGCCTCGGGGCACCACCGCCGCGCGCCGGCCGGGAGCCCCTTGCACCGGCCTCGGGCGCCCGGCTCACGGGCGCGGGGCGGGGACCCGCTCGAGGAGGTCTGCCACGACCGCCGCCCCCGCCGAGATCGACCCGTCGCCGTCCTCGCAGACCAGTCGGTGGGAGAGGCAGGCTCCGGCGACCGCCTGCACGTCGCCAGGGGCGACGTAGTGGCGCCCGGAGACGACCGCGTGGGCCTGTGCGGAGCGGATCAGCCAGATGGCCGCGCGTGGGCTCGCCCCGAGGCGCACGCCGGCTGTCTGGCGGGTGGCTCGGCACAGCTCGACGGCGTAGTCGGCGAGGGCCGGTGCGACTGCGACTTCGCTGGTCGCCTCCTGCGCTTCCTGCCAGCCGGCGACGTCGCCCACCGCCGCCAGGCCGGCTAGGGCCGCCCGGCCGCCTTCCCGGAGCAGCAGGCGGACCTCCGCGTCCCGGTCCGGATAGCCGAGCGAGGTGGCGAGGGCGAAGCGGTCGAGCTGGCTCTCTACGAGGGGAAAGGTTCCCCTCTGCGACACCGGGTTCTGCGTGGCGACCACCATGTGCGGCTGTGGGAGGGGCCAGGAGGTGCCGTCGACGGTCACCTGCTGCTCCTCCATCGACTCGAGCAGGGCAGCCTGGGTACGAGGGGGGGTCCGGTTCACCTCGTCGGCGAGGACCAGATGCGCGAACACCGGGCCGGGGCGCAGCTCCCAGCTCTCCCGGCTCGGTGAGTACACCGACACCCCGGTCACGTCGGATGGAAGCAGGTCGGGGTGGCCCTGGATGCGCGACAGCTCGGCTCCGAGCGAGCGGGCGAGGGCCTGGGCGAGCACCGTCTTGCCGACGCCCGGGACGTCTTCGAGCAGGAGGTGGCCACCCGCGAGGGCGGCCACCACTGCGGCGGTGAGGGCCCCGTGGGTGCCGCAGACCACCCGGCCGAGGTTGTCGAGGAGAGCCTGTCCGAAGGCCATGGCGGTCTCGGGGCCGAGCGCGACCGGCGTGGAGGCCATGGTGGGTCTTCGGCAGCTAGGCACGGGTCCTGAAGGGCTTCGGTCCCGACGCCGCCCTCGACTGCGCATGGCCGCAGACAGACGGCGGTGCTCGTGGCGGGTGGCGGGACCCCGGCACCGCTAGCCTCTGGAGGTGGGCAGCTCGGAGACGCGCCAGGGTGGGTCCGCTACGTCGAGCCCTGCGGCGGCCCCCTCTGGCGCCTCGAGGGCTGCGATCGAGCACCACTACGACGTGGGAGCCGATTTCTACCGCCTGTGGCTCGATCGTGAGATGGTCTACTCCTGCGCCCTGTGGGAAGGGGAGCTCGACGACCACCTGGAGCAGGCACAGCTCGCCAAGCTGGCTTGGCACGCCTCCTCGGCC
>JAKARG010000430.1 GCA_021819345.1 Actinomycetes bacterium
CCTCGTGCTCGGAACCCGAAAGGCGGAAAGCGCGGGGCGAGCCAAGCGGATGACCGACCTCGAGAGCCAGCGGGTGAGAGACCAGCTCAGCCCCAACACGGCGCTGCCGAACTGTCTCGTGTTCTCCCCCATCGAGGACTGGTCCAACGACGACGTGTGGCTCTTCCTCATGCAGACCACTAATCCGTGGGGCTACTCCAACAAGGACCTGCTCACGATGTACCAGGGTGCCTCGCCCGACGGGGAGTGCCCACTCGTGATCGACGCCAGCACCCCAAGCTGCGGCGACAGCCGCTTCGGATGCTGGGTCTGCACGCTGGTCGAAAGGGACAAGTCGATGGCGGCCATGATCCAAAACGACGAAGAAAAGGAGTGGATGCTGCCGCTGCTCGACCTGCGCAACGAGCTGGACGTGGCCAACGACCGGCATCTTCGAGACTTTCGCCGGATGAACGGATCCGTGCAGCTGTTCCACGACCGGCCGATCCCAGGGCCATACACCCAGGAAGCCCGCGAGCGCTGGCTACGCCGACTCCTCGAAGCACAAGCCTGGATACGAGTAAACGGGCCCGACCACGTCAAGACCCTGGAGCTGGTCAGCCTGGCCGAGCTGGAAGAGATCCGGCGGATCTGGGTGGTCGACAAGCACGAGTTCGAAGACCGCCTACCCGTCATCTATGAAGAGGCCCTCGGCGACACCTACCCGGGGCGGCCCCTCGATGAGCACCTGCCGCTTGGCCCCGACACTGTCGAGGTGCTCGAGGAGATCTCCGGTGGAGACCGGCTCCATTTCGAGCTGGTACGTGAACTGCTCGATATCGAGCAGCGTCACCGGGCACAAGCGAGACGCGCCGGCATGTTCGACTCGCTGGAGCGTGCCCTTCGCCGCGGCTTCTACGACGACGAGGACGACGCCCTGGCCCGAGCGCAACGACGGGCCGCCGCGCTCGCTCGCCAACCCGAAGACTCCAGCAACCCGGATCCGGTCGAGGTGGCCGCCGGCTATCTTCGTCCCTCCGAAGCTGAGGTGGACCGGTGATCCTAGACAGGGTCGTCCTTCACGACGTCGGGGTGTTCGCCGGGCGCCAGCAGCTCGACCTCACGCCTCCCTCCTCAGCCAAGCCCATCGTGCTCGTCGGTGGGCTCAACGGCGCAGGGAAGACCACCCTGCTCGAAGCCATCCACCTCGCCCTCTACGGCGCTCTAGCGCCCACCGGCACCCGGCGTCGCGGCGCGTACGACGCCTACCTCCGTTCGCTCATCCACCATCGAGCCAACCCCGCCGATGGGGCGTCGGTCGAGGTCAGCTTCCACGTGCACCGGGAAGGGGCCGCCTGTCACTATCGAGTGCGGCGCTCATGGCGCACGACCGGCAAGGGTCTTCGCGAGGACGTCCAGGTCTATTCCGACAGCGCCCTCGACCAGACGCTGAGCGCGACGTGGGCGGAGCAGGTCGACGCCTTCTTACCAAGAGGTATCGCCGGCCTGTTCTTCTTCGACGGCGAGCAGATCGAGGCGCTCGCCGACCTGGATCGCTCCCGCGAGGTGCTGCGCGCCGCCCTGTCGTCGCTATCGGGACTCGACATGGTGGAGCGGCTCGCCACCGACCTCGCCGTCATCCGACGCCGCCACGCCAAGGGTCGCGTCCCCGACGAGCTGCGCCAGCAGGTCGAGACGACCCAGCGCCACGTGGCGGCGGCTCGACGCGAAGAGGAGCAAGCCGTGGCCGAAGTGGCCGCGGCCCGGGTGGCGACCGAGTGGGCCGACAAGCAGCTCCACCGGGCGTCGGAGCACTACCGCACAGCCGGCGGTGAGTTGGTAGAAGAACGCGAGCGAGCCGAGCACCGCTTGAAAGAGCTCACCGTCGACCTCGGACGCGTCGACGAAGAGCTACGGGATCTGGCCACCGGGCCGGCACCGCTCCTACAGGTCGAAGCCCTCCTGCTCGACCTCGCCCAACAAGCCCGTGCAGAGACCGACGCAGCCAGATCCAAGCTCGTCGTCGACATCCTCGCCGAACGAGACGCGGCGGTCATCGAGCAGCTCCGCACGGCCCGAGCCCGCGCCTCTGCTGTCGCCGCCCTCGAACAGGCCCTCGCTGAGGATCGGGGGCGCCGCCAGGCGACCGCAGCGGAGCCCATCGCCGGACTCGATGCCCTCTCCGGACTCGACGCGCTGTTCGAGCGGGGCTTCGCCGAGCACCGCCGGAGGGCCACCACCCTCCTTCATCGCCGCCAACGGCTCATCTCGGATCGAGAGTCCGTAGAGCGGTTGCTCGCCGCCATCCCCGACGCTGAAGCCATCGCACCGCTTCGTGACGCCCGGGACGCCGCCCAGCACAAGCTCCTGCAGTCCCAGGCGGTCCTCACCCATACCGAGGACCGCCTCACTGCTCTGCGCCAGGAGCGGCTCCGAGCAGAGGGTGACTATGAACGGGCGATGGACGCCGCTGCTCAGGCGACGCTCAGTGCCGATGACGATCGCCGAGTGATCGAGCACGTGGACCGCATCACCTCGACGCTGTCGGCGCTACGGGTGGCGGCCACCCAGCGCCACCTCGCCCGCATCGCCGACCTGGTCCTCGATGCCCTCGGCAAGCTGCTCCGCAAGGACAACCTCATCACCGCCGTCGCCATCGACCCTGAGACCTGTACCGTCGAGCTGTCCGGCCAAGACGGCCGGGCCCTCGCTCCGAGCGAGCTATCGGCTGGTGAACGCCAACTTCTGGCCGTGGCCCTCCTCTGGGGTCTCGCCCGCTCGACCGGCCAACCCCTCCCCGTCGTCATCGACACCCCGCTCGGCCGCCTCGACACCTCGCATCGCGGACACCTCCTGGAGCGCTACTTCCCCCACGCCAGCCACCAGGTGATCCTTCTGTCCACCGACACCGAAGTCGACGCCGACGCCGTCTGGCGCCTGCGAGAATCCGTCGGTCACGCCTACCGCCTCGTCCACGACGACACCGCCGGCGCCACCACCGTCGAGCGCGGCTACTTCTGGGAGAGATGAACCATGCCCATCGAGCACATCCGCCTGGCTCAAAGCGCCCGAGACCAGCTCATCACCCTGAAGCGGCGGACCGGCATCGCTCACTGGAACGTGCTCTGCCGCTGGGGGTTCTGCCGGTCCCTCGCCGAACCTGCGCCGCCACCGGCTACCAAGCTCGCCGCCGACTCCAATGTCGAGATGACCTGGAAGGTGTTCGCTGGCCCCTATGGCGATGAGCTGTGGGCGCTGTTGCGGCTCCGCTGCCACCGAGACGGCTTCCCTCTCGACGATGAGACCCTCGCCCAGCAGTTCCGCCTGCATCTCCACCGCGGGATCGGCTACCTCGTCGGCGACCCAAGGGTCGCCGATATCGTCGGCCTGCTCAGCCTGGTCAGCGAGGCAGACCCAG
Organism: Actinomycetes bacterium; assembly: GCA_021819345.1. Lineage (GTDB taxonomy): Bacteria > Actinomycetota > Acidimicrobiia > Acidimicrobiales > Palsa-688 > JAKAQB01. Next base: position 3,398 of record JAKARG010000430.1, read on the forward strand.
CCGCATGACCCAGGCGGTCGCCCGGCACCGCACC
>JAKARG010000431.1 GCA_021819345.1 Actinomycetes bacterium
GACCTGCGCATGGGCGGGCGAGCCGGACAAGTTCTCGGTCTCGCCGGGGTCGGCGCCGAGGTCGTAGAGCTCGTCGGGCCAGGAGCCGTTGCGTGCCACGTACTTCCAGTCCCTGGTGCGGATCATCCTCACCGGTCCGTACTCGTCGAAGACCACCACGAGCTCGGGAGCAGGTTCACCGCTCGCCGCACCATCGCGAGCGCCGGTCCCAGTGTCAGCTCCGATCAGGTGTGCGAAGCTGCGCCCGGGACGCTCGGCGGCACGGCCGTCGTCGGGGAGATCGAGCAGCTCCACGAAGGACGGCAGGAGGTCGTAGCCGCTAATCAGCGCCTCGCTGGAAGTACCGGCGCGGATCCTCCCCGGCTGGGAGACGATGGCGGGGACCCGCACGGAGGTGTCGAACATGTTCTGGGGGTAGGTGCCGTTCCCCTTCCCCCAGATGCCGTGATGGCCGGCGTTGAACCCGTTGTCGCTCACGAAGAACACGAGGGTGGACTCCCGGAGGCCGAGCTCGTCGAGGTGGCCGAGCACCCGGCCGAGGGCCCGGTCCAAGCCGGTTACCGCGGCGAAGTAGCCCATCAGGCTCTCGCGTGGCTCTGCCACCGCGCCCGCCACTTCCCCGTTGTGGTACAAGAGCCAGGGATGGGCCGGACCTTGGGGGCACGACTCGAAGTCGCAGTCCGCGAACATCTCGACGAGCTCTGTCGGATGGGCGTCCACCCAGGGGCTGTGTGGGGCGGTGAAGTGCAGGTGGAGCCAGAACGGGTCGTCGCTCTCGTCGCTCTCCCGGCTGAGGAAGTCCATGGCATCCTCGGCCAGGGCGTCGGTCAGGTAGCCCTCCACGGTGAGCGGTTCGCTTCCCCGCAGCATCGGCGCTCCGAAGTAGGGCCCGCCACCGCTCTCGTGGGCGAACCAGTGGACGAAGCCGTCGCGGGGACGGTCGCTCGCTCCGAGGTGCCATTTACCGGAGAGCCCGCAGCGGTAGCCGCTCCGGGTCGCTAGGTCGTACAGCGTGCTCCGTCCTGCGAGGAAGTCCTCTCCCCTGGCCCCGACATGCGCACCCGCGATCCAGTCGTGCACTCCGTGCTGGGAGGGGATCTGACCGCTGAGCAGGCTCGCTCGGGCGGGCGAGCACACAGGTGAGGTGCAGAAGAAGTTGTCGAAGCGGACGCCACGGGAGGCGAGCTCGTCGATTGTCGGTGTGACTGCCTCGGTGTTGCCGTAGCACCCGAGGGCCCAGCTGCCGAGGTCGTCGGCCACGACGAACAAGACGTTGGGCCGCGCCGGGTTCCTACTGCTCACGTCCGAGCCTCCGTCGTGTCGTTCGGTTGTCGTGCCGCGCGCTGCCGGTCATGTCCGATGGTGCCCTGCAGGGCCTTCGGGCGTCACTTGAGCCCCGTGAACACGAGGCCCTTCTCCAGGCGTCGTTGGGCGAAGAAGAAGATCAGGATGACGGGCAGGCTGCTGATTATCGCAGAGGCCATGATGAGCGGCCACTCTGCGGTGTACTCCTGCTGGAAGGTGGTCAGCCCCACCTGCACGGTGTAGAGCGCAGGGGTCTTGGCAATGAGCAGTGGCCACAGGAGGTCCAGCCACGCAGCCTGGAAGCCGAGCAGCAGCACCACCCAGACCGCCGGTCTGACGAGCGGGAGGAAGATCCGGGAGAACAGGGTCCGCTCCGAGCACCCGTCGACCCGACCGCTGTCGCCCAGCTCCTCGGGCAGGCCGATGAAGAACTGTCGCATGAGGAAGACCGACAGCCCACTGATGAGGTAGGGGGCGATCAGTCCTGGATAGCTGTTGAGCAAGCCGGTGCCGCCACCACCGAGGATGCCGTTGCCTCCGGTCAAGGGCACTCGCGCGACGAGCAGGAACAAGGCGATCACCAGGAGCTGTGGGGGGAGCATGAGGGTGATCAGTACCAGCCAGAAGACGGCCGACCGGCCGGGGAAGGGTAGTCGGGCGAGGGCGTAGCCCGCAGTGGTCGCCGCGACCACCTGGACCGATGAGCCGATCCCGGCGACGATGACACTGTTCAGCAGGAACCGACCGAAGCCTCCCTGAGTGAGGACCTGCCAGTAGCTCGACAGGTTGATCCCGTGCGGCAGGGACAACGAGCTCGTGGTGAAGACCTGGGCGTTGGTCTTGAACGAGGTCAGGACTGCGACGAGGATCGGGATGGCGAACACCACGGACACGACTGCCGCGAGGAGCGACAGGATCAGCCGGCGTCGTTTACGTTGCTTGCCGGCCATGGCTCAGGTGACCATCCTGCGGAAGCGGCGGACGTAGATCATGCTGATCGCAAGGCACAAGACGAACACTACGAACGACTCTGCGCTCGCATAGCCGAGGCGGAGGAACTCGAAGCCCTGCTGGTAGATGTCGAGCACGACGCTGAGCGTCGCGTTGCCCGGCCCGCCGTTGGTCATCACGTATGCCTGGGTGAACATCTGGAGGGCCCCGAAGCTCCAGGTCAGTAGGACGAAGAGCATTGCGGGTCGGATGCTCGGCAGGACTACGGTCCGGAACGTCCGGAGGGGCCCTGCGCCGTCCAGGTGGGCGGCCTCGTACAGCTCGTTCGGGACGTTGGCCAGGGCGGCGAGGAAGACGAGCATGTAGTACCCGGTGTCACGCCACAGGCTGACGATGATCAGGGAGGGCATCGCGAGGCTGGGTGAGGTCAGCCAGCCGACGGTAGGTCCTCCGATGGAGGAGAGGAAGGTATCGATCGGGCCCGAGGTCGGGTTGAACAGCCAGATCCAGATCAGCGCGCCGGCGGCATACGAGACGGTCTGGGGCAGGAAGATCACGATGCGGTGGACCGTCGTCCCGAGGATGGTCTGGCTCAGTAGGACGGCAACGCCGAGCGAGACGGCGACACCCACCACGACGAGCACGGCCGCGAAGTAGAAGGTTCGCAGGATGCTGGCCCAAAAGACCGGGTCGCTGAAGAGCGCCTCGTACTCCGCCAGGCCGACCAGGCGAGGTGGCTTCAGGAGGCTGAAGTTGGTGAAGCTGTAGAACAGCTCCGTCAGGATCGGCACGACGTCGAGCAGGGCCAGGAGCACGACCGCCGGGGCCACGAAGGCAAGTCCGGCGCGGCGTTTCGCGCTGTCGAGTCCCGAGAGCCTCGCCGGCCGCTCCCGACGACCCCTGCTCTGCGCTCTGGCCGTCGACGAGCGGCGGCCAGAGCGCAGGAGGAGATCCGTCACTTGTGGGTGTGGTCTGGGGTCATTTCATCATCGCCGCGACCGAGGAGTTGGCCTCGGCCAGGGCCTTCGCCGGCGATGCTTGTCCGGTCACTGCCTTCTCCAGGTCGGTGTTGACGATCGGTCCGAGCTTGAGCATCACCGGAATGACCGGCTGCGCCTTGCTGATCGAGGCGAGGGAGAAGAAGCTCTTGGCCAAGGAGATCG
>JAKARG010000432.1 GCA_021819345.1 Actinomycetes bacterium
CGATCTTGACATAGCCGGTGAGACGAACTGCGTCTGCCTGGTCGTAGATGACGAACCCGGAGCGGTAGCCGAGACGGCCGGCGTCGCGCCGCAGGATCCGCAGGCAGGCCGAGTGGAACGTCGAGATCCACATCCGCTCGGCGATCCGGCCGACCAGGGCTGCGACCCGCCGGCGCATCTCGTCGGCCGCCTTGTTGGTGAAGGTGATCGCGAGTATCCCGAAGGGGGACACCCCCTGGTCGACCAGCCAGGCGATCCGGTGGGCGAGGACCCGGGTCTTGCCCGACCCGGCTCCGGCGACCACCAGCAGCGGGCCGCCTGGGTGGGTGACCGCCCTCGCCTGGGCCGGGTTCAGGCCCTCGGTCAGCCCCGACTCGCCCGGATACATGGGGGATCAGGTTAGGGGGAGCGGTGGCCCGTGTCGCCGGGGCACGGCGACACTATTCCGGTAGGTCGAGCTCGAACCAGACGACCTTGCCGTTGCCCCCCTCGACCTGGCGCGCACCCCACGCCCGAGCGAGACCCTCGACGAGCTGCATTCCTCGCCCCCCGTCGGCCCGCAGAGCCCGCGGGCGGGTGACCGGGAGCGCACAGGAGCCATCGGCGACCTCCACGACCAGCTCTGCCGCTGCGCACGAGACCGCGACCCGGAAGGCGGTGCGAGCGTGGCGGACGGCGTTGGTGCTCAGCTCGCTCGTGAGCAGCACGGCCACCTCGGCCACCTCGTCGAGGTCCCATGCGGCCAGGGTCGTCTCCACGAACACCCGCGCCGAGCGGACCTCGGCCGCCCTGCCCTCGAACTCCCGATCGACCCGGCGCGACAACGATGACCTCCCGCCGGTTCGGCCGGCGGGAGGGTCCTACCCGAGCCAGCCGATCCCATTCGCGCCCCCACGACGGGGGCGCCGCCCTACCGGCACCGCTGCGCTTGCCCGGAGCCCGACGCAGCGGGCGCAGCAGGTCACCGCCGGCAGTGCCTCGAGCCGCTCGGAGCCGATCGGTTCGCCACACAGCGCGCAGGACACACCGCCACCAGCGTCCAAACGGGCTCTCGCCGCGTCGAGCTGTGCGAGGTGGGTCCGGGTGGCGGACACCGAGGCGACCACCCGCTGGCGCTCGAAGGCGACCGTGGCCCCCTCGGGATCGTGCTCGTCGTCGCCGTTGGATCCCCCCGCCGCAGCCACGATCCCCTCGAGCTCGGCCGACAGGTCGACCAGGCGCAAGAGTGTCGCTTCCCGCTCCCTCTGCAGCGCCGAGCGCCACGGCTCCAGAGCCGACCGGGCCGAGCCGGGCTCGGGCGAGCCGTCCCCCGGCGCCGTCGGCCCGCCGTCCCCCAGCTCGGAGCGCCCGAGCGACCCGGCGCTGCGCGTGGCGGCGCCTTTCCCCCCTACTCCCACTCGATCGTCCCGGGAGGCTTGGAGGTGACGTCGAGCACCACCCGGTTGACCCCGGGGACCTCACCGACGATGCGCGAGGAGAGCCGCTCGACCAGCTCGTAGGGCAGGCGGGCCCAGTCTGCGGTCATTGCGTCGTCGCTCGTCACCGCCCGGATCACCACCGGGTAGGCGTAGGTCCGCTCGTCGCCTTGCACTCCGACGGTCCGCACCACCGGCAGCACCGCGAAGCTCTGCCACAGCTCCCGGTAGAGGCCGGCGGCGCGGATCTCCTCGGTGACGATGGCGTCCGCAGCTCGCAGGATCCTCACCCTCTCGGGGGTCACCGTCCCGACGATGCGCACCGCCAGGCCCGGCCCCGGGAAGGGCTGTCGCCAGACGATCTCCTCGGGAAGGCCGAGCTGCTCGCCGACGGCGCGCACCTCGTCCTTGAACAGGGCACGCAACGGCTCGACCAGCTCGAAGTCCATGTCCTCGGGCAGCCCCCCGACGTTGTGGTGGCTCTTGATCCGCGCCGCCTCGCCGGTGCCGGACTCGATGACGTCGGGGTAGAGGGTCCCCTGCACGAGGAAGCGTGCGTCCCCGAGCCCGGCTGCGGCCTCCTCGAAGACCCGGATGAAGGTCTCGCCGATGATCTTCCGCTTGCGCTCCGGGTCGGCGATGTCGTCCAGCGCACCGAGGAAGCGCTCGGCCGCGTCCACTTGGACCAGGTCCACGCCGAAGCGGCCCCGGAAGGTCGCCTCCACCTGCTCCGCCTCCCCGGCACGCAACAGACCGGTGTCGACGAAGACGCAGGTGAGCTGGTCACCGACCGCCTCGTGGACGAGAGCGGCAGCGACCGCCGAGTCGACCCCACCCGACAGTCCGCAGATCACGCGCTCGCCGCCGACCTGGGCCGCCACGGCACCGACCGCTGCGTCGATGACCGAGGTGGTGGTCCAGGTGGGACGGCAACCGGCGACCTCGTGGAGGAAGTTGGCGAGTATCGCCTGGCCACCTTCGGTGTGGACCACCTCGGGATGGAACTGCACGGCGTGGACCCGCCGTCTCGGGTCCTCCATGGCAGCCACCGGCGACCCCGGGGTCGACCCGGTCACCCTGAACCCCGGGGGCACCTCGGTCACGGCGTCGAAGTGGCTCATCCAGACGTCGAAACGGGAGGGAAGCTTCCAGAAGAGCCCCGGACCAGCCGAGGCTTCGCCGAGGGGCGCTTCGGATGCGAACGGGGTACGTCCGTACTCCCCGCGTCCGCTGCGGTCGACGACCCCCCCGAGCTGCTGGGCAATGACCTGGATCCCGTAGCAGATGCCGAGGACGGGGATCCCGAGGTCGAGGATCCGCGGGTCGGGCAGTGGTGCGCCGGGCTGGTGCACCGAACGCGGACCGCCGGAGTAGACGATCGCCGCCGGGGCCCGGGCAGCCACCTCCTCCGCGGTGATCGTATGCGGCACGATCTCGCTGTAGACGTTGGCCTCGCGGACCCGCCGGGCGATCAGCTGGGCGTACTGGGCACCGAAGTCCACCACCAAGACGGTGTCGGGCCGAGCCGGGCCCACGCTCCCCCGGTCCTGCAGCGAAGCGGCCGGCACCCGACCCGCCGCCGGCACCCCGGTTGCGCTCAGTGCCCCATTCCGACGTGCTGGGAACGCTGCAACGACTTGCCCTCCGTCTGGAGTGCTGGAGCCACCATCACCTCGGCCTTCTGGAACTCCTTGACCGACTCGTAGCCGCAGGTGGCCATCGAGGTGCGCAGGGCCCCGAAGAGGTTGAGCCGGCCATCGTTCTCGTGGGCCGGGCCGACGAGGATCTCCCGCAGCGTCCCCCGGGTGGCCGTCTTCACCCTCGCGCCTCGCGGCAGGGTCGGATGGAACGTCGCCATCCCCCAGTGGTAGCCCTTGCCGGGCGCCTCGACCGCAGCAGCGAGGGGCGACCCGATCATCACCGCGTCGGCTCCACAGACCACCGCCTTGGCGACGTCACCCCCGGTCGCCATCCCGCCGTCGGCGATAGATCGGAA
>JAKARG010000433.1 GCA_021819345.1 Actinomycetes bacterium
TTCCGATCTTGCGCGGGATCGAGGGGCCCCCGCTGCGTGCGGTCTTCATCCGTGCCCCGCTCGTCGAGTCGGTGGGCGAGGGTGTCGAGGTGCTCGCGAGCATCGCCGGCGCCGACGGGGTCGAGCGCCCGGTCGTCTGCCGCGACGGCCCGGTGATGGCTGCGGCCTTCCACCCCGAGCTCACCGGCGACTCGCGCCTGCACCGGCTGTTCCTCGAGGCGAGCGCCCGCTAGCAACGCTCGCCTCGGTAACCGACCAGAACCAAGGAGCCAAGACATGTCCGGCCACAGCAAGTGGGCGACCATCAAGCACAAGAAGGGCGCCGCCGACAAGGCCCGCGGCAAGCTGTTCGCCAAGCTGATCCGCCAGGTGGAGGTGGCTGCCCGGGAGGGCGGGGGCGACCCCGACACCAACCCGACGCTTCGGACCATGTTCCAGAAGGCCCGGGAGGCGTCGGTCCCCCTCGACACGATCGACCGGGCGATCAAGCGGGGCACCGGCGAGCTGGAGGGCGTCCGCTACGAGCAGATCTCCTACGAGGGCTACGCCCCCTGCGGGGTGGCGGTGATCGTCGAGGTGCTGACCGACAACCGCAACCGGACGGGCTCGGAGATCCGGGCGGCGTTCTCGAAGAACGGCGGGTCGATGGCCGAGCCCGGCGCGGTCTCCTGGCAGTTCGAGCGCAAGGGGGTCCTCCTCGTCCCGAAGGCGCCGGCGGGACGCCCGCCGGTCGGCGAGGACGACTTGATGCTGGTGGTCGCCGAGGCCGGGGCCGAGGACATCTCCGACGCCGGGGAGGACACCTGGCAGGTGACGACGCCACCCGGGGAGCTGAACGCGGTGCGAGCCGCGCTCGACGAGGCCGGGATCCCGACCGAGTCGACCGAGCTCGCCATGCTGGCGAGCACCACCGTCGCGCTCGACAACGAAGGTGACGCCAAGCGGGTCCTACGCCTGATCGACCTGCTCGAGGACCACGACGACGTGCAGAACGTCTACTCCAACTTCGACATCCCCGACGCGGTCTTGGAGCTGGTCGACCAGTGAGCGGTGCGGACCCGCCGCCGGGGGGCGCGGGCCCGCCGGAGCAGGGCGGTCGCGCGGCGCCGGGGCGGCCGGGCTCCGGCGGGAGGCTGGCGAAGGGGGACCCCGCCCCGGGCTTCGAGCTACCCGGCACGGGCGGACGGAGCTACTCGCTCGCCGAGCACCGCGGCAAGGTGGTGGTCCTCGTGTTCTACCCGGCGGACAACTCGCCGGTCTGCACCCAGCAGCTGCGCTCCTACTCCGAGGACATGGGCGTCTTCGAGCGCCTCGGGGCCACCGTGCTCTGCCTGTCCCCCCAGGACCGCTCGAGCCACGAGGAGTTCGCCAGGCGCCAGGGGCTCGCCCTCCCGCTGCTCGCCGACACCGACCGCTCGGTCGCTCGCAGCTACGGGGTGCTCGGGCCGCTCGGCTTCTACCGCCGGTCCATCTTCGTCGTCGGAGCCGACGGGCTGGTCCGCTTCGCCCGCCGCTCGCTCAGCAGCCTCACCTACATGCCGGCGGACCAGCTCGCCCGCACGGTCCGTGAGGCGACCGTCGCCGCCGGCTAGGCTGCGAACGCATGTTCGCTCTGGGGATCGACCCGGGACTGTCGCGCTGCGGCTACGGGGCGGTCCGGTCCAACGGTGGGCGGCTCGTCGCCGAGTCCTACGGCCACCTGTCCACCCCTCCCGGTGACCCGCTGGCGGAGCGGCTCGCCGCGCTCGAAGACGACCTGAGGGAGCTCGTCGCGGAGCTGCGGCCCGATGCGGTGGTGGTCGAGCGGGTGCTGTTCCAGGTGAACGCCCGCACCGCCATGGCCGTCGGCCAGGCGAGCGGCCTCGCCCTCGCCACCGCCGCCCGGGCACGCTGCCCCGTGGTCCAGTACAGCCCCAACGAGGTGAAGCTGGCAGTTACCGGCGACGGCAGCGCCGACAAGGCCCAGGTGCAGCGGATGGTCGCCCGCCTCCTCGGGCTCTCCTCGGTCGAGGGCCCTGCCGACCGAGCCGACGCACTCGCCCTGGCGGTGTGCCACCTGAGCGGGGCGCGCCTGCGCGCCGCGGCCTCGGCCGCCGGGGACCGGGGATGATCGGCTCGCTGCGAGGGGTGCTCGTCGGGCGGCGGGCAAGGGGCGAGCACGCCGTCGAGCTGCTGGTCGAGGTCGGCGGGGTCGGCTACCGGGTCGTGGCCCCGACCCGTAGCTTCGGCACCGGGCCGGCCCTCGGCGAGGCGGTCCTCGTCCACGTCCACACCCACGTCCGGGAGGACGCGATCTGCCTGTACGGGTTCCCGACCGGCGACGAGCGCGACTGCTTCGAGCAGCTGATCGGGGCGCGAGGGGTGGGCCCGACAGCAGCGGTCACCATCTTGTCGGTGCACAGCCCCACAGCGCTGCGCCGGGCGGTGGCGGCACGCGATGCCGACGCCCTGGTCCTCGTGCCGGGCATCGGCGCCAAGACCGCCGCCCGCTTGCTGCCCGAGCTCGAGGCCCGATTGGACCTCGACGCCGAAGGCGGGCTCGAGGCGGGCGGCGTCACCCCTGCGCAGGCCACGTCGGCCCGCCACGACCTGCGCGCCGCGCTCGCCGGGCTCGGCTACGACCCGGACGAGATCCGCCAGGTCGTCGCCGGCCTGCCCGCCGAGGGGCGGGTCGAGGACCTGCTCCGCCTGGCGCTGCGCGACCTGGCGGCGGCCCGATGAGAGAGGAGGCCGACCCCCGCCCGGTGGCGCCGACCGCCGAGCCGGTCGAGTCGGCCGAGGAGGTCACTCTCCGGCCTCGCCGCCTCGCCGACTTCGTCGGCCAGCCCGAGCTGAAAGAGCACCTCGGGATCGTGCTCGAAGCGGCCCGCAGGCGGGCCCAGCCCGCCGACCACGTGCTGCTCGCCGGCCCTCCGGGGCTCGGCAAGACCTCGATGGCGGGGATCATCGCAGCCGAGATGGACGCCAACCTCCGGGTCAGCTCCGGCCCTGCGCTGGTGCGCGCCGGGGACCTGGCTGCGATCCTCACCAACCTGGCCGAGGGCGACGTGCTCTTCGTCGACGAGATCCACCGTCTCGGACGGGCGGTCGAGGAGATCCTCTACCCGGCGATGGAGGACTTCCAGCTCGACATCGTCCTCGGCAAGGGCCCCTCGGCGAGGACCATCCGCCTCGACCTGCCCCGCTTCACCCTCGTCGGCGCCACCACCCGGACCGGGCTCATCACCGGACCGCTCCGGGACCGCTTCGGCTTCACTGCCCGCCTCGACTACTACTCGGCGAGCGACCTCGACTCGATCGTCACCCGGTCGGCGGGGATCCTCGGGGTCGAGGGCGCGCCCCAGGGGGCGGCGGAGATCGGCCGGCGGAGCAGGGGGGTCCCGAGGGTCGGAAACCGGCTGGTCAAGCGG
>JAKARG010000434.1 GCA_021819345.1 Actinomycetes bacterium
CGTCGTCCCAGTCGACCGGAGTCGTCTTCCCTGTTCGCCAGTCGGAGCGCAAGATGGCGTAGCCGACCGCGTCGCAGGCGCCTTCGGGACCAGGCCACGCCCGGCGGTAGTGGGCCTCCTTTGCGTAGCCGCAGCGGGTGAGCACTCTGCGCATCGCCCGGTTGTCCGCTCGGGTGGTCGCCTCGACCCGCTCCTTGCCGGCCCAGCTCGTGAAGATGCGAGAGGTGAGCCACCGGACGACCTCGGTGCCGTAGCCGCGCCCCCTGGAGGCGGCCGCGATCCGCAGGTCGAACATCGGTGTCGGATCGCCCAGATCGAAGAGCACCACCAGCCCGACCCGCTCGCTTCCCCTTAGAGCCCACCAGCACTCCCGGTCGTCGCTCGTGTCGAAGGCTCCTTCACGCAGCCGTCGGAGTGCCCCGGCAGGCTCCAAGCGAGGCTCGGGATGGAACGGCCAATCGCTGCCCGTCAGGAGCTCGACCAGCGAAGTGTCGGCCGAGCGATCATGCGGGACGAAGCGCAGCTCCACGGCGGCAGCCCCGGTCGTGGCACCGAGCACCTGGTCGCCGGACGGCCCGACCTGCGCAGCGTCCCAACCGGTCACAGCAGAAGTCTCGCGGACTGCCAGACATCACGCACCAAGGCGTCGGAGGCCAGAACGGCACCCCAGGACGACGAGGTGGTTGGCCTGCACGACGGCGCTCGACGTGCCGAGCCGTAGGGATCTACGCCGGCGCTGCGGCTCCCCCGGGTGGCTCGAAGACCGCATCGACCCGGCCCGAGCCCCAGCGGGAGACGAACACGAAGCGGTCGGCACGCACCACGCCGTGGCGCCACTCGATGGGCCGGTCGCCTTGGCGAGCCAAGCGCTCGATCCCGTAGACCGGGACGCCGGTGCGCAGGCCGAGCAGCCGGCGCTGGATGGCGTCGGGCATCACCGGCTCCACCCGCTCCCAGCCGGCGTCGAGGCGGACGCCGCAGCGCTCCTCGAGCTCCCGGTACAGCGCCGTGCGATGGAAGTCGGCTTGCAACAGCGCTCCGGCGACGGCCTCGGGCATCCAGGAGCAATCCACCACGACCGGCCACCCGTCGACCATCCGGACCCGCTCCAGGTAGACCAGCTCGGCTCCCGGATCGAGGTCGAGCATCGTCGCGGCCCGCTCGTCGCTGCGGACCTCCAGGTGGCGCACGACGCTCTCCTGGACGAAGCCCTGCTCCTCGGCAGACCGGTAGAGGCTGTAGAGCGGGCCCATCAGCTGGACCACGGCAGCGTTTCGAAGGAACGTGCCGCGACCACGGCCGCGGTCGATCAGGCCGTCGTCGACCAGGCGGCGGAGCGCTTCACGCACGGTCTGGCGGCTCACCCCGTAGCTCGAGGTGAGCGTCGCCTCGCTCGGGAACCCTGCTCCGAACTCCCCGCTCGACAGGCGTGACCGGAGGTCGTCGAGGAGCTGACGCCAAAGTGGCACCGGACTGGCCCGGTCCAGGCCCACCTCGTCGGGCACCTGCCCCACCCGGCCCAGCGCTCCAGTGCGGTCGGCCGCTGCTCAGGCCCGCCCGCGCAGCATGAGGTTCCAGTACATGAACGGGAGCCCGTAGCGCTTGAGCAGCCACATGTCGTAGCGCTCCTTCTGGGTGTTGATCACCGGGAAGGTCGGGTGCGGCTTCATCGTGTAGTCGAACTCGGCGAGCAGCATGCGGTTGCGGGCCGTGGTCAGCGGGCAGGAGGCGTAGCCGTCGTAGCTCGCGGTCGGCTCCCGCCCGTTCATCGCCGCGAGCAGGTTCTCGACGACCACCGGGACCTGCTTGCGGACCGCCGCGCCGGTCTTGGAGTTGGGCGACGAGCCGGCGTCGCCCAGGCTGAAGACCTCCGGGAAGCGGGTGTGGCGCATCGTGTTCTTGTCGATCTGCACGTAGCCGCCGGGGTTGGCCGGATCGGCGAGGGGGCCGCTCTTGATCCAGCCTGGCGCGCTCTGGGGCGGTACCAGGTGGGCGAAGTCGTAGCCGAGGGTGAACTTCTCGTCGTTGCCGTTGGAGCGGTTGGCGACGACCACCTCGCGCTTGGTGGGGTCGATCTCCACCACCTCGTGCTGGAGGCGGACGTCGATCCCGTAGCGGGCGACCACGCCCTCCAGGACCTTGGAGAACTCGGGCACGCCGAACATCGCCGGGGTAGGCAGGACGAGCACGATGTGGATGTTCTGGAGCACACCCTGCTTGCGCCACCAGTCGGCCGCCAGGTAGGCGATCTTCTGGGGGGCGCCGGCGCACTTGATCGGCCCGGACGGCATGCTGAACACGGCGGTGCCCGCCCGCATGTCCTTGATCATCTCCCAGGTCTTCGGGGCCAGCTCGACCTCGTAGTTGCTCGATACCCCGTTGCGCCCGAGGGTCTCCGACGCTCCGGGCAGGCGGTCCCAGTCGAGGGCGATCCCCGGGCAGACCACGAGGAAGTCGTAGCCGAGGCTCTCGCCGGAGCCGAGCTCGACGGTGCGGGCCTCGGGGTCGACCCCGACCGCCCGCTCCCTGATCCACTTCGCCCCCTTGGGCATGACCGACAGCTCTGGGCGCGCCGACTCTGCAACCGGGGCCCGGCCGCCGCCGACCAAGGTCCAAAGCGGTTGGTAGTAGTGGACCTCGGCCGGATCGATGACTGCGACGTCCCGCTCCCCGGCACGGAGGAGCCGGCTGGCGACGCTGATCCCGGCGCTCCCGCCGCCGACGATGACGATCCGATGGCGATTGGACATGGTTTTCCCCCTTGACCGCGAGTTGTCCGAACATTCTGGTCCAAGGGGACCGGTTCGTCAAGGAGGCCCGGCTCGGCGGGTCGGCCGCCTTCCCGGCTCGGCGGGTCGGCCGCCTTCCCGGCTCGGCTGGTCAGCCGCCTTCCCGGCTCGGCTGGTCAGCCGCCTTCCCGGCTCGGCTGGTCAGCCGCCTTCCCGGCCGAGCACCCGGCTGCCGGCCAGGTCGGCCGCCTCGATCGACTGCAGCTCGTCGATCCCCACCACTCCTGTGCCCGAGACCAGCCGGTCGGCCTGGCGCAGGCGGGCCCGCTCCAAGGCGTTGCGGACGCTGCGGGCGTTGGCGAAGCGTGGCTGGGCCATCCTCCGCCTCAGGTACTCGGCGAACAGCTCCTCGGCTGCGGGGGTGAAGCGGTAGCCCTGGGCGGCGAGCATGAGCCCGCCGATGGCCAAGAGCTCTTCCAGCCCGTAGTCGGGGAAGTCGATGTGGTGGGCCACCCGGGATCCCATCCCGGGGTTGGACTGGAAGAAGGTGTCCATCCGGTCCTTGTAGCCCGCGAGGATGACGACCAGGTCGTCCCGGTCGTTCTCCATGGCCTGGAGCAGGATCTCGATGGTCTCCTGGCCGTAGTCGCGCTCGTTGTCGGGTCGGTAGAGGTAGTAG
>JAKARG010000013.1:0-16858 GCA_021819345.1 Actinomycetes bacterium
CCGGGAGCGGGTCCAGGTGTTCCAGGGACCGGTCATCCGCCGCCAGGGCTCGGGGGTGCGGGAGACCTTCACCGTGCGCAAGGTGAGCTTCGGGGTCGGAGTGGAGCGGACCTTCCCGGTCCACTCTCCGGTCCTGGCCAAGATCGAGGTCCTCACCCGCGGCGACGTCCGCAGGGCGAAGCTCTACTACCTGCGGGAGCGCAGCGGGAAGGCCGCGAAGATCAAGGAGCTCCGGCAGCCCTCCACCGGGGAACCGGTGCCGGCGTCGAGCCGTTCGGCGGCGAGGTAGCCGAAGCTCGAGCCGCTCGGCGGCGAGGTAGCCGAAGCTCTGGGTCCGCCCGCACCGGCCGCCTCGGTGCCAGGGGCTCGGCGCGCGTCTTGGTAGCGGCGGCGTCGGTCTCCCCCGTCATGGAGACCGCGCCGCTCCTCGGTCGCTCCCGTGGCCGGTTCCCGGTGGTCCTTTCCGCGGCGTCGCCGCCGAGCGGCGACCACTGCGGGACCGGGCCTCTCGGGCCGACCTGGTCCGGCCGGGGGGGCGCCACCTCCTCGATAGACGTCGTGGTCGCCTCCCTGGTTCCCACACCCGAGGGCGGGGGCTCCCCTGCCTCGCGCTCGGCGTCGGACCACAGCCGGCACTAGCCTGATCTCAGCGAAGGAGAGGTCCGATGCGTCCCATCCCGGTGTCGTTCCACATAGGGCCGCTCGTGCTTCACACCTACGGGCTCGGGCTGGCGATCACCTTCTTCTTCGCGGCCTGGTACCTCGGTCACCGGCTGAGGGCGCACGGCTACAGCGACCGTTGGGTCTCGTCGGTGGCGGTGTGGACGATCGTGTCGGCCCTCGTCGGAGCGAGGGTGGTTCACGTGGTCGCCAACTTCTCCTCCCAGTACGCCGACCACCTGGCCCAGATCCCGCAGGTGTGGCACGGTGGCCTGTCGTCCTTCGGGGGCCTGCTCTTCGGCGTGCCGACCGGCTTCCTGCTCGCCCGCCACCGGGCCCGGGAGGTCCCCGGGCTCGCCTTGGCGGACCTGGTCGCCCCGGTTCTCCTCGCCGCGTGGACGATGGGGCGGCTGCTCGGCCCCCAGCTCATGTACGCCGGTGGTGGCCATCCCACCAAGGCCTGGTACGGGCTCTACTACGCCGGCGAGGTGGGCAAGCGCCTGCCGGTGCCGCTGTTCCAGTCGGCGATGACCTTCGTGTGGCTGCTGATCGCCTGGCGGGTCGAGGCCTGGGTCGAGCGCCGAGGTGGGCCACGAGGCCTGGTCATGGCGGCCGCGATCACCCTCTGGGGGATCGGTCGCTACATCGAGGAGCACTTCTGGCTCCTGCGGCCTGGCCACGCCGGCGACTACGCGACCGAGTACGCCGGCGCGGCCTTTGCGGTCGTCGGGGCGATCTGGTGTGTCGTGCTGCTGTCGCGCCAGCGGCAGGCGGGACCTGCCGCGCTCGAAGGCACGGCGGACCCGGACACCCCGCCGCTCGCCGTGGCGGTCGGGTCCGCGGCGGCCGGTACGACGACGGCGGCCGCTGGGCCGGCGTCACCCGGCGGGGTGCCAACCGCCCCGGAGCACGGTGGCGGGCCGGGCCCGTCCGCCGGGGCCTCGCCCCGCTCCGGAGGCCTGGCCGCCGACCCGGGCAGCTGAGGGCCGGCACCCCGGAGGGTGGCTGGCGGTCCCGTCACCCTGGCTCGCCGTGCGCCCCCGGTGCTTCCCGCTGCGCCGTCAGGCGGCTGAAGACCTACCATTGGTCGCCATGAGGACCGAGCGACGGAGCCGACCGTGAGCGCCGAGGACCTCGAGCGCTACGAGACGGAGATCGAGCTCCAGCTCTACCAGGAGTACCGGGCGGTGCTCCCGATGTTCCGCTACGTCGTTGAGACGGAGCGCCGCTTCTATCTGGCCAACGAGGTGGCGATGGAGGCGCACGGGGAGGGATCGAGGGCGTACTTCGAGGTCCGGCTCTCCGACGCCTGGGTCTGGGACATGTACCGTCCCGCCCGCTTCGTCTCGACGGTGAGGGTCGTCACGTTCAAGGACGTGAACGTGGAGGAGCTGCCGGAGAAGGAGCTGTAGATCCCCGCCCTCCCGCCTGGGGCGCCCCCGACCAGCCCGCCTCGCCCGTCGACGCCCTCGACGAGCGCTCCGGGGAGGGTGGGTGGTTCAACTGCTGGCGCGCACAACCGCCGGATCGCCGAGGAGGGCGAGGACCTCGCCGCCGACTGGTACTCGGAGCGGGGTTACGAGATCGTGTCCCGCAACTGGCGCTGCCGGGAGGGGGAGCTGGACCTGGTCGTGCGTAGGGGTCGGCTGTATGTGTTCGTGGAGGTGAAGGCGAGGAGCTCCGAGGCCTTCGGGGCGCCGGCAGAGTCGGTCGGAGCAGCGAAGCAGGCCCGGGTGAGGCGGCTCGCCGCGCGGTGGCTCGAGCAGGTAGCCGGGCAGAGGGCAAGGGCGATCCGCTTCGATGTGGTGGCCGTCCTACGGGGATCGGTCGACGTGGTGGAGGGGGCGTTCTGAGCGAACCCGATCCCACCGGGCCCCCCCGGGGTTGGTCGGTCGCCAGCCGGGTGGTGCACCTGGGCCGGCCGCCGGTGGAGCCGGGTGGGCCGGTCAACCCCCCGGTGGTGCTCTCCTCCACTTACCACCAGGGCGCAGCGAGGATCTACGCCCGGGAGGGCGACCCGGTCTCCGACGCGCTCGAGTCGGCCGTCGGTGGGCTCGAGGGTGGTGAGGCGGTCGCCTTCGCCACGGGGATCGCCGCAGTCGCCGCAGTGGTGGAGATGTTGCCGGTGCCGGGCCGGGTCGTCGTGGGCGCCGACGCCTACAACGGGACCCGGGCGCTCCTCTCCGACCTGGCGAGCCGTGGACGCCTCCGTGTGCGGCTCGTCGACCTGGCCGACACTGCCGCAGTCCTGGCGGCGTGCGCCGAGCTGGCCGGCTCTCCGGGTCGTCCTTCGGGCCAGGAGGCCGACTTCGGCGCCGGTGGGCTGCTCTGGGTGGAGTCACCGAGCAACCCGCTCCTCGCGGTCGCCGACCTCCCCGCCCTGGTGGCCGGGGCGCACGGGCTCGGTTTCGACGTTGCTGCGGACAACACTTTCTCCACCCCGGTACTGAGCCAGCCCCTGCTGGCCGGTGCCGACGTCGTGGTGCACAGCGCGACCAAGGCGCTGGGCGGTCACTCGGACGCCTTGCTCGGCGTCGCGGTGAGCTCCCGGCCCGAGCTGGTCGCCGGGCTACGTCGGCGCCGGACCCTTCACGGAGCGGTGCCCGGACCATGGGAGACCTGGTT
Source organism: Actinomycetes bacterium (assembly GCA_021819345.1). Taxonomy (GTDB): domain Bacteria; phylum Actinomycetota; class Acidimicrobiia; order Acidimicrobiales; family Palsa-688; genus JAKAQB01. The sequence goes on from JAKARG010000013.1 coordinate 3,286, forward strand.
GGTGCTGCGGGGGATCCGCACCCTGTCGCTGCGGGTCGAGCGCTCCCAGGCCAATGCCGTCGAGCTGGCCCGCCGCCTCCGAGACCATCCGGCGGTCGAGCGGGTCCACTACCCGGGCCTGCCGGAGGACCCCGGCTACGAGAGGATGGGCGCACAGATGGCCGGCCCGGGCTTCGTGGTCTCCTTCGTCGTGAGGCCCGGGGCGCTCGGCGCAGCCGAGACCGCCGAGGCGGTGACCTCGGGTGTCCGGCTGGCCACCGCCGCGACGAGCCTCGGCGGGGTGGAGACCCTGATCGAGAGGCGAGGCCGGATCCCCGGCGAGGAGCACCTCCCTCCCGGGCTACTGCGCTGTTCGGTCGGGATCGAGGGCCTGGAGGACATCTGGTCGGACCTGGACCACGCGCTCCGGGCGGCCACCGGACTGCCCCGGGGCTGAGAGACGGCCGGATGCGGTCGACGGGGCTCTTGCGCCAGGCCCGCCGAGCCGCCGCCGCTGCTCGGGACGGAGGATGTCGCAGCCCGTCGCTAGCTTCTCGGTTGCGCTCGAGGCCGGCGCCATCGGCCCCTCCCACCCGCTCTGCCCAGGGAGGTGCCCGTGCTCGCTGCCGTGTCGTCGGCGACGCTCCTCGGCGTCGAAGGTTGCCCGATCCGAGTCGAGGTCCACTCCGGCAACGGCCTGCCGGGGTTCTCGATCGTGGGCCTCCCGGACGCGACGTGCCGAGAGGCGCGCGACCGGGTGAGGGCGGCGGTACTCTCCTCGGGCTTCAAGTGGCCCCGGCACCGGGTCACGGTCAATCTTGCGCCCACCTCCATGCGCAAGGCGGGGTCCTGCCTCGACCTGCCGATAGCGCTCGCCGTGCTGGGTGCCGACGGCCAGCTCGACCCGGCGCTGCTCGAGGGGGTGGCGCTGTTCGGGGAGCTGGGGCTCGACGGGAGCCTCCGGCGGGTGGCGGGGGTGCTCCCCCTGGTCGGCGCGTGCGCCGAGGCGGCGGTGGTCGTCCCTCTGGCCTGTGCCGCAGAGGCGGCGCTCCAGCGCAGGGCCCGGGTCCTCGCGGCGGTGAGCCTGCGCCAAGCGGCCCTCGCCCTCGACGGGCAGGAACGGTGGTCGGAGGTACCGAAGCCCCCACCGGCGTCCGGGCGGGAGAGCAGGGAGGACCTCTCGGAGGTCCGGGGACAGCCGCTCGGCCGCCTGGCGGTCGAGGTGGCCGCCGCCGGCGGCCACCACCTGCTCCTCGTCGGCCCGCCGGGTGCCGGCAAGACCATGCTCGCCAGGCGGCTCCCCGGGCTGCTCCCTGCGCTCAGCCGGGAGGAGGCGCTAGAGGTCTCGAGGGTCCACTCGGCGGCCGGGCTCGGCCTCCCACCGGGCCTTCTCGTGCTCGAGCCGCCGTTTCGTGCGCCCCACCACAGTGCGTCGATGGCGTCGCTGATCGGCGGCGGCACCACTCAGATCCGCCCGGGGGAGATCTCCTGCGCTTCCCACGGGGTCCTGTTCCTCGACGAGCTCGCTGAGTTCCCTCCGTCGGTGCTCGACGCCCTCCGCCAGCCGCTGGAGGACGGCAGCCTGACCGTGTGCCGGTCGCGCGCCAGCGTCCGGCTGCCGGCGGATTGCCTGCTCGTCGCGGCGATGAACCCCTGCCCGTGCGGAGGCGACGGGTCGCCCGGAGGCTGTCGCTGCAGCGAGGCGGCACGCTCCCGTTACGCCCTCAAGATCTCCGGCCCGCTCCTCGATCGCTTCGACCTGCGTGTCGGCGTCGACCGACCCGACGTCGGCGACCTCCTCGCCGAGGGGGCGGGTCCGGGTGAGACGACCGCAGTGGTGGCGGAGAGGGTTGCGTCCGCTCGCGAGCGCGCGAGGGCCCGTGGGGTGGGCTGCAACGCGCGTATCCCCGGTGGCCTCCTCGACGAGCTGGCCCCGATCGACCAGACCGCCCGGAGGCTGCTCGAGCTGCGGTTGCGCCAGGGCCGTCTGTCGGCGCGGGGGATGCACCGGGTGCGTCGGGTAGCGCGAACCCTGGCCGATCTCTCCGGCTCGGACGCCGCGGTGTCCGAGGAGCACGTCCTCGCAGCTCTCGCCCTGCGCTCCGAGCCGTTCGCGTCTGCGAGGGGTGCGGCATGAGCCCCGACCCTCCGGTCGCCGTTGGCCTGGGGCTCAACTCCCGGCGCCTCCACGACGAGGATGCTGCGGTCTCGGACGAGGCTGCTGCGATCGCGCTGGCCGGACTGCCCGGCATCGGGCCGGCGAGCCTCTCCCACTTGCTGGCCGGGGCCGGCGGACCTTCGGCGGCGTGGGAGGCGGTGCGCTCGGGGCGCTCGGGGAGGCCGGGAAAGGTTGCCGACGGCACCCCCAGCTGGCAAGTGGCCGCAGCGAGGACCGACCCGCAGCGCTGCCGGGAGGCGGCGTCGGAGCGCGGGATCGGTGTCACCTGGCTGGGCCGGCCCGACTACCCCTTGCGCCTGGCCTCGGACCCGTTCCCGCCCCCTGTGCTGTTCTGGCGGGGAGACCTCGCTGCGCTCTCCGGTCGTTGTGTCGCCGTGGTCGGCACGAGACGCTGCACCCCCGCAGGTCGGCGCCTGGCCTGGGAGCTCGGTGCCGACCTGGCCTCGGCCGGGCTGTGCGTGGTCTCGGGGCTCGCGCTCGGGATAGACGGGCATGCCCATCTCGGCGCTTGTGCCGCCGGCCCGCACGGGGCGACCGTGGGGGTGGCTGCGAGTGGGGTCGACGTGGCCTATCCGAGACGACACGCTGCTTTGTGGGAGCGCGTCGTCGAGCGGGGCGCGGTGATCTCCGAGACCGCTCCCGGCGGTCCGGCCCAGCGCTGGCGTTTCCCCGCACGCAACAGGATCATCGCCGGCTCCTGTGAGCTCGTCGTGGTGGTGGAGAGCCACTCGGGCGGTGGCTCCTTGCTCACCGTGGAGGCTGCCCTCGACCGCGGTGTCGAGGTCCGGGCGGTTCCCGGGCCGGTCCATTCGTCCGCCTCGGAGGGGACCAACCAGCTCCTCTTCGAGGGCGCCGGACCGGTGAGGAGCGCCGCCGACGTCCTCGACGCCCTCGGTGGCCTCGGAGCCGGCCGGCGCCCACGCAGCCGCCCTGGGATCCGCCAGGCAGGCTCCGCCCACACGCCGGCTGCCGACTCGCCGGCCGGCCACACGCCGGCCGGCCCCGAGCCGGCGACCCGGGTGCAGGCCCAGGACCGACAGCGCGCGGGAGGGCCAACGGACCGGCGCAGCGCAGAGGTGCTCGACGCTCTCGGGTGGGAGCCCACGTCGCTCAACCGGGTGGTCGTCCGCAGCGGGCTGCCGGTGTCGCAGGTGATCGAGAGCCTCGAGCGCCTCGCCGATCACGGCTCTGTGGCAGAAGAGCGAGGGTGGTGGCAGCGCATCGGGTGACCTCGGGCCTCGAGCGAGGGGTGGCGCCAGCGCCGGGGGCTTGCGCCGAGCAGGACAGCCGGTAGCCTCTCGGTCGTGCTACCGGCCACTTCCAGTGCTGGACGGTCACCCTTCGGTGGCTGGTCCTGAGCGTCGAGAGCCCGGAGCACGGTCGCCGGCACCTGGGGTGGACCGAGCCGGCGCCGGGGCGGCGTCGGCGCCGACCGGAGCCGCCCCGGCGCTCCCCGACGCAGAGCTGGCCGCTCACGAGCGGGCACTGGAGGAGCGTCGGGCGATCGCAGAGCTCTGGCGCAACTACAAGACGACCGGACGTCGCCAGCTGCGCGACCAGCTGATCATCCACTACTCCCCGCTCGTCAAGTACGTCGCCGGCCGGGTCTCGGTGGGCCTCCCGCAGACCATCGAGCAGGCCGACCTCGTGAGCTACGGCATGTTCGGGCTGATCGACGCGATCGAGAAGTTCGACACCGACCGTAACATCAAGTTCGAGACCTACGCCATCACCCGGATCAAGGGCGCGATCATCGACGAGCTCCGCTCGATCGACTGGGTCCCCCGCTCGGTTCGCTCCAAGGCGCGTGCGGTGGAGCAGGCCTACGCCCGCCTGGAGGCTTCGCTGCTGCGCACCCCCACCGACGGCGAGGTGGCCCGGGAGATGCAGATCACCGAGGCGGAGCTCCAGCAGATCTTCACCCAGGTCTCCTTCGTCGGAGTGGTGGCCCTCGACGACGTCTTGTCGATGGGGGACCGGGAGGATGCGACCACCCTGGGGGAGACGATCGCCGACCGTCGCGACGGCCCGGTGGCGACCTTCGAGGTCGAAGAGATGAAGCAGGTCCTCGCCGGGGCCCTCAACCGTCTCGGGGACCGGGAGAAGGTGGTGCTCACCTTGTACTACTACGAGGGCCTCACGCTCGCCGAGATCGGCCAGGTGCTCGGGGTGACCGAGAGCCGGGTGTGCCAGATCCACACCAAGGCGGTCCTGCAGCTGCGCTCCCGAATGCTGACCGCAGACCGCAGCCACGGCTGAGGTAGCTCCGCAGATCCCGGAGCCGGGCCTCGGGCGTGGCCGGCGGCCAGCGATGGCCGCCGGTGGCCGACTCGGACCGGCGAGCTGCGTTAGGATGTGGGACCTGCGTTCGGGACGAGCCCGAACCTCCATGATGCCCATACCCGGGCACCCCCACGGTCGCCGGCTGCTGGCCCGGCGCAAGTGCCCGGGACGCTTCACCAACCGATGGGAGAAGGACCACAGATGGCTGTTGTGACGATGAGGCAGTTGCTCGAGGCGGGGGTCCACTTCGGCCACCAGACCCGGCGCTGGAACCCGAAGATGAAGCGCTTCATCTTCGGCGAGCGGAACGGGATCTACATCATCGACCTCCAGCAGACGCTGGAGCGCATCGACCAGGCTTACTCCTTCGTGCGTGACCTGGTGGCCGACGACGGGGTCGTGTTGTTCGTCGGGACCAAGAAGCAGACCCAGGACCCGGTAGCGACCTTCGCGACCAGGTGCGGCATGCCCTACGTCAACGAGCGCTGGCTCGGCGGGATGCTCACCAACTTCAACACCATCGCCGGTCGGGTCAGGAAGATGCAGGAGTACCAGCGGATGCGGGCCGCCGGGGACTTCGAGGCCATGCCGAAGAAGGAAGCGCTGATCCTCTCCCGGGAGCTCGACAAGCTCGAGCGCAACCTGGGAGGCATCCGGACGATGAGCCGCATGCCCGACGCCGTGTTCGTCATCGACACGAAGAAGGAGCACATCGCGGTCACCGAGGCCAACAAGCTCGGTCTCCCGGTGGTGGCGGTCGTGGACACCAACTGCGACCCCGACGTGGTGCAGTTCGTGATCCCCGGCAACGACGACGCCATCCGGGCCGGGACCCTCATGTGCCGGGTGATAGCCGACGCGGTGGACGAGGGGCGCTTCATCGCGTCCCGGAGGGCGGCGATGAGCGCCCCGTCGGCCTCCGCGGCTGCCCCGGCCCCGCCCGACCCCGAGGAGGAGGCGCGCCGGGCCGAGCAACAGCGCGAAGCTCGCCGCCAGGCTGCTCTCTGGCAGCAGGAGCGCGAGGCGCGCCTCGCCGCCGGGGAACCTGCCGCCGGGGAACCTGCCGGCGAGGCGGCGTCGGTAGCTGCGGTGCCTCCCACCGTCGGGACTGCGCCAGCCGAGGTCGAGGGGGCGACCACCCCCGAGGGCCGGGCCGACCCGGCGCCCGAGGCCGCCGTCGAGCCCGAGCCGGCGCCCGAGGCCGCTGCAGAGCCCGAGCCCGGAGCCACCGCCGAGCCCTCCGTGGATCAGGCTGCGGAGGCGTCTGGCGGTTCCTGAGAGCCTCCAGCACCACCAAGGTCGACCAACCCCCACTTCGAGACTCCTGAGGAAGCTGAATTGGCAGATTTCACCGCCAAGGACGTCAAGTCCTTGCGCGATTCGACCGGCGCCGGGATGATGGACGCCAAGCGTGCCTTGACCGAGAACGACGGAGACTTCGACCGCGCCGCCCGCTGGTTGCGCGAGCGCGGGCTCGGCAAGGCTGCGGAGAGGGCGGGCAACACCAACTCCGAGGGAGCGGTTGGCGTGGCGGTCTCCGCCGACGGGCGTTCGGCGGCGCTGGTGGAGCTCAAGTCCGAGACCGACTTCGGCGCCAAGTCCCCTCAGTTCGTAGAGCTGGTCGGGCGCCTTGCCGAGCGGGTCGCCGAGGCGGGGGAGGGGGCCGCCGCCGAGGAGGGCGACGCGATCGACGACTTGAAGGTGACCTTGAAGGAGAACGTCGAGCTCGGTCGCGTCGTGCGCTTCACGGCTCCCGAGGGCCACGTGCTCGACACCTACCTCCACGTGCAGAACGATCGTGGGGTCAACGCAGTCCTGGTCGAGCTCGCCGGGGCCGACCAAGAGCTCGCCCACGACCTGGCGGTCCACATCGCCTTCGGGCGTCCCCAGTTCCTCCGCCGTGAGGAGGTGCCGGCGGAGGCGGTTGCGGCGGAGCGTGCCGCGGCCGAGGCCCAGACCCGACTCGAGGGCAAGCCCGAGCCGGCGATCGCCAAGATCGTCGAGGGCAAGCTGGCCGGCTGGTACAAGCGGGTCCCCGGGGGGGTGCTCCTCGAGCAGCCCTACGCCAAGGACGACAAGAAGTCCGTCAGCCAGCACCTCGGCTCCGCGCAGGTGGTGCGCTTCGCCCAGGTGGTCATCGGCGACTGACCTCCTCCGGCGGGCCCGGCCCCCGGGGCGGGGCTCGTCCCCGGCGGCTAGCATCGCCACCCCGTGGGTACCGGGTCGAGGCCGTGGAAGCGGGTGGTGCTGAAGCTCTCCGGTGAGGCCTTCGCCAGCCCGGCGGCCGACGAGACCATCGACGGCGAGGTGGTCGATCGGATCGCCGGGGAGATCGCCGAGGTCTGCGGGGAGCTCGGCATCGAGATGGGGGTGGTGGTCGGCGGCGGGAACATCTGGAGGGGCGCGAGCGGCTCGGCGAAGGGGATGGACCGGGCCAGCGCCGACTACATGGGCATGCTGGCGACGGTGATCAACGCCCTGGCCCTGCGCGACGCCCTCGAGCGGAGGGGCCAGCCGACCCGGGTCCAGACGGCGATCGGGATGTCCGAGCTGGCCGAGCCCTACATCCGCCTACGGGCGGTGCGCCACCTGGAGAAGGGCCGGGTGGTGATCTTCGCGGCCGGCACCGGCAACCCCTTCTTCACCACCGACACCGCCGGGGCGCTGCGGGCCGTCGAGGTCGAGGCCGACATCCTCTTGAAGGGGACCCACGGAAGCAGCGACGGGGTCTACGACGCCGACCCGGCTCGTCATCCCGGTGCGCGCAAGCTCGAGGAGGTCGGCTTCGACGAGGTGATCGCCAAGGACCTGCGGGCCATGGACCTGACCGCGATCACGCTGTGCAAGGAGAACGGGATGCCGATCCTGTACTTCTCGGTGATGAGGTCCGGCAACCTGCGACGTGCTCTCTCGGGGGAGCGGATCGGTACGCTGATCCGTTGATGGACGACGGCTACCTCGAGGCGGTGCTCGACGACACCCGGGAGAAGATGGTCCGCGCGGTCGACCACGCTCGGGGTGAGCTGGCGGCGATCCGGACCGGTCGGGCCGCTCCGGCGCTGGTGGAGAAGCTCCGGGTCGAGTACTACGGCTCGGACGTCGCCCTCCAGCAGCTCGCCGGGATCCAGGTGCCCGAGGCGAAGGTGCTCCTCATCACCCCCTACGACAAGGGATCGCTGAAGGCCATCGAGAAGGCGATCCAAGGTTCCGACCTCGGCGTCAACCCGAACAACGACGGTGCGGTGATCCGCCTCAGCTTCCCGCCGCTCACCGAGGAGCGGCGCCGGGCGATGGTGAAGGTGGCCCACAGCAAGGCCGAGGAGGGACGGGTGGCGGTGCGCAACCTGCGTCGCTCCGCCCGCAAGGACCTGGAGGCGTTCGAGAAGGACGGAGACATATCCTCCGACGAGCTCGAACGGGCAGAGCGAGAGCTCGAGCGCCTGACCCATGAGAACGTGGCCGAGATCGACCGGGTGCTCCAGAACAAAGAAGACGAACTGCTCGGCGTCTGAGAGGCTGGGAGCCGCCGCCGAGCACGTCCCGGACTTCTCGGGGCGCAGGGGTGGGGCCAGCCGCCAGGCGACCGCCGGAGGAGGATATCGGTGACCGACCGCAACGATCGTTCGACGGAGCGCCGACCGGCGGAAGGCGTCCGGATCATCGGAGCCGACGAGGCCCAGGCCGCCCTCGAGGCCGGCCAGGTGGCCGGGCGGCTCACCGAGGAGGAGCCACGCTACGGCGACGTGCCGCCTGCGCCGACCGGCCCCCGCCCGGCGCACCGCTTCCCGCTCCCCGACTCGGTGCCGGCCGAGGCCGTGCCCCGACCTCCGGTGGCCCCGCTGCCCCGCCCGCCGGTGGTCCGTGCTCCCCGGGCGTCAGAGGTGGCGGGAGCGACCCGCGGCGGGCAGCGGGTCGCCGAACCCCCTACGAGCGCGCTGGGCGGAGCCGGCGTCGAGCCCGGCGAGCTCGACGTCTACCCGGCCGACCCGCGCTCGGGGTCGGCCCGGCGAGCACAGTCGGGGCGGGCGCGGCCGGGCCAACAACGGGCTCGGGGACGCGGCGCTCCTCCTCCTCCGCCGTCGCCCGAGGTCGACGGCGAGGGAGACTGGGGTGACGAGGGTCGGGCGGGGATCGCCGGGAGGCCCATTGGAGAGCCCGACGTCGGCTCGCCGGCACCGAGCGGAGGGCCGCTGCGCCCGGGCGCTGCCTCGACGGCGGGCGCGCCCTCCGAGACCGACCCGACCGGGCGGGTACCGGTGGTCCACCCCGAGGACATGGACCTCGACGACATGTACCACGACTATATGGACCAAGACAGTATGGAAGCCGACGGGATCTCCCGGCGCGCCTCGGCCGACCCGGGAGCCGGCGCCGGTGGGTGGTCCCTGGACGTCGGGTCCGGGACCGCTGGTCCCGACCCGGTCGCCCCGATCGCCGACGAGCCTCTGTCGCCAGCTCCGCCGGGCAGCGGCCTCAGGTGGGCCACGCCGGTCGACGAGGCCCAGTGGTCGGCCGAAGGGTTACCGGTGGTCGAGGCCGGGCCCGAGGCGGCCCCCCCCGCTGTCGAGGAGGCGACGATGTCCGAGGGCTCGTCCTGGTCCGCCACCGGCTCGGAGGACAGGGGGTCCCTCGGCTGGGATTCGGGTCCCGACGACCCGACTGCGGTCCAGCCGGCGATCCCGGCCGACCCTCCGATCGCGATCCCGGCGGACCCTCCGATCGCAACCCCGGACGAGGCGGACCGAGACGCCGGGCGCGGGCGGGCCTTCCTGCCTCCTGCCCCACCCGGTGGGATCACCGTCTGGGGGGGGTCGGAGCTCCCTCACTGGACCGACCCGCCCACCGGGGAGGTGCCGATCTCGCTCGCCGGCTTGGGCCCCGATGGCCCGGCGGCTGGCGAGAGCGGGGCGCGCTGGAGGAGGGGTGCAGCGGACTGGGACGACGGAGGGATCGCCGACGACCTCGGCGACGACGAGCTGCCCCTCGGCGCCTTGGACCAGGACCGCAGCGAGGAGTCGGACCTGTTCTCCTTCGACGAGGATTTCGAGAGGTTGGAGGACGAGCGCATCCGGGCGCGCGCGGCTGTGGCTCCCGAAGTGCCGGCCGACGACGGTCCCGACCTCCGTGGGAGGCTCGCAGCGCTGGGCGGCGGCGAGGAGGAGCGGGACCTGGTCGGCGCCGGGTTGGGTGCCCGGCGCCAGCGGGAGCGGGCCAGCCGCAGCGGTGCTCTGCCCGTGAGCGACGACGGGGGCGACGGTCGACCGAGCGCCCGGCGGCCCGCGGCCCCCGGCGACGGGGCGGGCGCTCGCAACGGGACCGGCCGAGACGTCCCCGCGGACCTCTCCAGTCGGTTGGGCGTGGGTATCGGCCTGGCCGTCGTGCTGATCGCCGCGTACTTCCTCGGAGCCGGCGCCCTCGTCGGCTTGGTGGCGCTCTGCCTGCTCGGAGCGGCGGCGGAGGGATTCACCATGCTGCGGGAGAGCAGCGGGTTCCGGCCCGCGACCCTGGTCGGCCTGCTCGCCACCGGCGGCCTGGTGCTCGGTGCCTGGTGGAAGGGCGAAGGCGCCCTTCCTCTCGTGCTCGCCGTCGCCACCGTCGCCACCATGCTCTGGTACCTGCTCGGGGTGAGCGAGGCGCGCCCGCTCGCCAACGTGATGGCCACGCTCACCGTCGTGATGTGGGTGGGGTTGCTCGGGTCCTTCGCCGGCCTGCTCCTGCGCGCCGATCACGGTCGCGGTCTGTTCTTCGCCGTGGCGGTGACCGTGGTGCTCGCCGACGTGGTCGCCTACTTCGTCGGTCGGCGCATCGGCAGCCGCAAGCTCGCTCCCCGGGTGAGCCCGGGCAAGACGGTCGAGGGCTTCGTCGCCGGGGGGGTTGCGGCCCTGGTGGTCGGCGCGGTCGTCGGCAGCGCCCTGCCCGGGTGGGGCGGGGCCGGCCACGGCCTCCTGCTCGGTCTGGTGGTGGCGGTCTTCGCCCCGATCGGGGACCTGTTCGAGTCGCTCATCAAGCGCGACCTCGACGTGAAGGACTCCGGCCGGATGCTCGCCGGCCACGGTGGGCTGCTCGACCGCTTCGACTCGGTGATCCTCGTCCTGCCGGCCGCCTACTACCTCGCCGTCGCCCTGCACCTTGCCTAGGACCCGCCCGTCGCTGTGGGGACCAGGCCCGGCGAGGTGCCCGCGGTGGCCCGACCCGCGGCGCCCGAGGCCCGGAGGCCCCGTCGCGTCGCGTCCGAACCGATGCCCGACCTGAGAGGCGGCGAGGCGAAGACGGTGAGCCTCGTCGGCTCGACCGGCTCGATCGGCACCCAGGCGCTGGACGTGATCGACGCCTCGGCGGGCCGCTACCGGGTGGTCGCCCTCGGTGCGGCTCGCTCGGTCGAGGTCCTCGCCGAGCAGGCCCGCCGGCTCCGCCCGGAGGTGGTGGCGATCGCCGACTCGTCCCGAGCCGGCGAGCTGGCGGAGCTGGTGCCACCGGGGACCGAGGTCCTGGCCGGCGAGGGGGCGCTCGAGGAGATCTCGACGGCGGCGGAGGTGGTGCTGAACGGGGTGGTCGGCTTCGCCGGCCTGCCGGTGACGATCGCCGCCCTGCGGGCGGGCCGGCGCCTCGCCCTGGCCAACAAGGAGTCGCTGATCGCCGGCGGCCCGGTGGTCCAGGCGGCCCGGGCAACCCCGGGGGCCGAGATCGTGCCGGTCGACTCGGAGCACTGCGCCGTCCACCAGTGCTTGCGCTCGATCCTTGGGGAAACAGGGATGGAGGCGCTGCCCGACCTGCCGCCGTCCCCTCTCCGGCGGGTGGTGCTCACCGCGAGCGGGGGCCCGTTCCGGGGGCGTCCATCCCAGGAGCTGGCGGAGGTGACGATCGCCGACGCCCTCGCCCACCCGACCTGGTCGATGGGGCCGAAGATCACGATCGACTCCTCCACGCTCATGAACAAGGGCCTGGAGGTGATCGAGGCCCACGAGCTGTTCGGGGTGTCCTACGACCGGATCGACGTGGTCGTCCACCCGCAGTCGGTGGTCCACTCGATGATCGAGACGACCGACGGGGCCACCATCGCCCAGCTGTCGATGCCCGACATGCGCCTGCCGATCGGTTACGCCCTCGCCTACCCGGACCGCATCGACACCGCCTTCGGGGCGATCGACTGGGGGGCGCTCGGCCGGCTCGACTTCGAGCCGCCGGACCGGGACGGGTTCCCCTGCCTGGACCTCGCCTACCGGGCCGGTCGGGCCGGTGGCACCGCACCCGCCTGCCTCAACGGTGCCAACGAGGTGGCGGTGAGCGCCTTCCTCGACGGGCGGGTCCGCTGGGTGGACATCCCCGAGGTCATCGCATCGGCACTCGACGACTACATCCCGAGCGAGCCCACTACCGTGGCCGACGTGCTCGAAGCCGACCGCTGCGGTCGGGACCTCGCCGGCGCCGCAGTGGCCCGAAGGCGCCTCGCCGGCCGGTGACCGCCGACAACCCGGCCCTGAGCCGCCCAGAGCTGCCCGGCGATCCGTTCGGGCTGGTCCGCCACCACGGAGAGGAGCCCGAGCCCGAAGCGCCGCTCGACGGGCGCTCCAACCGCTGGGCGCTGCTCCGCCTGGCGCTGGTGGTGGCCGCGGTCATCGGCGCGGCCTACGCCGCCGGGGTGGGCGAGACGGTCCTGCTCGTCGGCTTCCTCGTCGCCTGCATCGTCGCCCACGAGCTCGGCCACTTCCTCACGGCCAAGGCGGCCCGGATGAAGGTGACCGAGTTCTTCGTCGGCTTCGGGCCCCGCCTGTGGTCGGTGCGCCGCGGCGAGACCGAGTACGGGGTCAAGGCGTTGCCCCTCGGCGGCTACTGCCGCATCGTCGGGATGACCAACCTGGAGGAGGTCGACCCGGCCGACGAGGCGCGCACCTACCGGCAGCGCCCGGTCTGGCGGCGCCTCACCGTGGCCGTCGCCGGGTCGTGCATGCACTTCCTCATCGCGTTCGCCGTGCTGTTCGCCATGTTCGCCGGCACCGGCGACGTGAGCGGGTACCTGCCGGTGCCGGCCGACTCGCCGATCGTCGCGATCGTCGCCCTGGCTCACGGCCAGAGCCCGGCGCAGAAGGCGGGGTTCCGCCTGGGCGACCAGGTCGAGGCGGTCGACGGGCACCACTTCGAGACCTTCGCCGAGATGAAGGCCTTCATCGTCGCCCGGCCCGACACCCGCCTGTCGGTCGAGGTCGACCGCCACGGCCGTCTCCTCACCCTCCACCCGCGAACGGTCAACCTGGAGACGGTCGCGATCAAGGGGGTCGGGGCCGGGGCGACCAGGGTCGCCAGGCCGACGGGGTTCATCGGCTTCGAGGTGTCCTCGGTGGTGCACTCATCGCTCGGGGCGTCGGTGCTCCACGCAGCGGGCGACTGGTGGCACATCTCCGCCGAGACCCTCGGTGCCTTCGGGCGCCTGCTCACCCTGCACGGCATCCAGAGCTACTTCCACCTGCTCTCCAGCCCCTCGGCCGCGGCGCACCCCGGTCCCCACTCGGTGCGTTTCGAGTCGCCCGTCGGGATCGTGGTGCTGCTCCACCGGGCTGCCGGCGCCGGGTTGGCCTGGGTGCTCTACCTGCTGGCGGCGATCAACCTGTCGCTCGGGATCTTCAACCTGGTCCCCTTGCTGCCCCTGGACGGTGGCCATGTGGTGATCGCCCTCTACGAGGGGGTCCGGGGCTTCCTGCAGCGACGTCCCTACCACGCCGACGTGCGCAAGCTGCTGCCCGTGTTCTACCTCGCGATCGCCCTGATCGCCTTCCTCGGGATCAGCGCGCTCTTCCTGGACATCCGCCAGCTCGCCACCTGAGCCGCGCCAGGGCTCCGCTCGCCGGCAGGCGTGCGGCACGCTCGGAGTTGTGGCGCCCCACCCGGGTAGCCCAGCGTAGCCCTTGCTTGACTTCCCACTGACCTCCCTCCTATATTCACGGCTTGTTCATGTGAAGCGCTAAACCTGACCCGTAGGTGTGGTCGGGCCTAGGGGGGACCGTGGGAGAGCGAGCAACGATCTACTCGGTGGCAAGACGTTGTGGCGTCTCCGCGACCACGGTCTCCAGGGTGGTGCGGGACCAGTCCTTCGGTTCGCCTGCCACCCGAGAGCGAGTGCTGCGGGTGGCCGCAGAG